>JAYUUU010000225.1:0-2800 GCA_043754395.1 Vicinamibacteria bacterium | reverse complement strand
GTGAACTTCGTCTTCGAATCTGTGCCCACGAGCGGGCCGCTGACCTTGGAGCTCAAGGATGCGCCCTTCGAACAAGCGCTCAAGGCCCTCTCCATGACGAGCCGCACCTTTACGCGGGTGATCGGCCCCAAGCTCATCCAGGTCATCCCCGACACGCCCGCCAAGCGTCGCGACTATGAAGACCAGATCGTGAAGACGTTCTTCTTGTCCACCGCCGACCTCAAGGAAGTGGTGGACGTGCTTCGCATCTCCCTCGGCGCGCGCCGGGTGGCCCCGCTCGCAGGCGGCAACGCGCTCACCATCAACGACACGCCAGAGAGGATCGCGGCGGCCGAACGGATCATCGAAGCCCTCGACAAGCGCCACGGCGAGGTCGTGGTGGAAGTCGAAATCCTGGAAGTGAACCGCCAGAAACTTCTCGACTACGGCATCGAGATCAACTCGGTGAATGGCGTTGGTCTGGCGAGCCAGGTCGACCCCGGCGTCCTGGGCGGCGCTTTCCCGGATGTTTCGAAGGTAATCACGCTCGGAGGCAGCCAGCCCTACAAGAAGAGCAACATCATCGTCTCCGGACTTCCGGGGATCGTCTACCGCCTGCTCCGGACCGATGGCTCGTCGCGTCTGCTCGCGAATCCGCAACTGCGCGTGACCGAGGGCCAAACCGCCACCGCCCGCTTCGGCGACCAGGTTCCAGTTCCCGTCACCACCTTCTCCGCGATCGCCACCGGCGGTGTCGCCCAGCAGCCCATCACCTCGTTCGAGTACAAAAACGTGGGCGTCAACATCGACATCAAGCCGCGCGTCCATCACGACGGTGACATCACTCTCGAACTGAAGCTAGAGATCTCATCGCTCGGACCGGCCGGCTACAACAACCTGCCCACGTTCAGCAATCGGACTGTGACCTCTGTGCTGCGCCTGCGCGACGGGGAAACGAGCGTCCTCGCCGGTCTCATCACCGACCGCGAGAGCCGGTCCTTGTCGGGAATCCCCGGCCTCTCCGACATTCCCCTGCTCGGGCGGATTTTCGGCCGCAACCAGAAAGAGGCGAAGGAGACCGACATCATCATGACGATCTCTCCGCGGATCCTCTTCAAGCCCGAACTCACCGAGAGCGATCTCAAGTCCTTCTCCCTTGGCTCGGAAACATCACCCCTTCTCTTCGAAGTTCCTCCCGCGGCGCAGCCGGTCTCTCCCGCACAGCCTCCCCCACCCGTGCTGTTGCCCACGCCGATGCTCCGTCCCGAGCCGATCCGTCCGCCCGTTCCCGCACCGACGCCGACGCCTCACTCCTGACCATGCTGGCGCGCCTCAAGACCATCATTGCGCTCATGCGCAATCCGAAGGTCTCGAGCTTTCCGAAGTTCCTGGTCGCGGGCGCCATCGTCTACATCCTCATGCCGGTGGACGCGATCCCCGATATCGCTCCCGTGGTGGGTTGGCTCGACGACATCATGTTCCTGATCGGCGCTTTGGGCATGCTTTTCGGCGCGGCTCCCAAGCCCCAGCCACCCCCTCCTTCCGGGCAGATCATCGACGTGACACCCGAGCCGCCGCCCGGTGGGCCGGTCCAGTAAGCGGCTGTAGACTCAAAGGAACCCACCCCATGCCCGGTCGTGTAGCCCTCGTTGCGTCGTGCCGTACCCCGTTTGCCAAGTCCGGCGAGGTGTTCAAGGACCTCACCGCTCTCGATCTCGCGAAGGTCGCGGTTCGCGAGCTGGTCGAGCGCGCAGAGGTGGACCCGAAGCTCATCGGAACGCTCGTGATGGGTCAGGTGGTTCCCTCCATCAAGGCCCCGAACCTCGCGCGCGAAACCGGCCTCGGCGCGCTCCTTCCCAAGGGCGTCCCCGCCTACACGATCAACCGAGCCTGCGCATCCTCGAACCAGGCGATCGCCGAGGTCGCGTCCGCCATCCTTCTGGGCCACATCGACGTGGGCATCGCCGGTGGAGCGGAGTCGCTCTCGTCGGTTCCGATCCTGCATTCGAAGGGCATGACGAACGCCCTTATCGCGGCTTCGAAGGCCAAGGGCATGGGCGCGCAGCTCGCTGCGTTCACCCGGGTGCGTCCCAGAGATTTCATTCCCGAAACTCCTGCGATCGCCGAGCCCTCGACCGGTCTCTCGATGGGACAGTCCGCCGAGCAGATGGCGAAGGACAACGGCATCTCGCGAGCGGAGCAGGATGAGATCGCATTCCGCTCTCACCAGAATGCTGCGAAAGCCCGCGATGACGGCCGGCTGGGCAAGGAGATCGCACCGGTTCACGTCGCTCCGAAGTACGGGACGAGCGTGACCACCGACGGTCTGATCCGCGGGGACACGTCGATGGAAGCGCTTGCGAAGCTGAAGCCGGTCTTCGATCGCCGCTTCGGCTCGGTCACCGCGGGGAATGCGTCGCCTTTGACGGATGGCGCTGCTTCCGTGCTGCTCATGTCCGAGGAGCGGGCCAAGTCGCTTGGCTACGCGCCTCTCGCGTACATCAAGTCGTGGGCAGTGGCCGCGGTGGATCCGGCGTGGCAGCTCTTGATGGGCCCGGCCCTTGCGATTCCCATGGCCTTGGACCGCGCCGGTCTCACCCTCGCAGACATGGACCTCATCGAGATGCACGAAGCGTTCGGCGCGCAGGTCGCCTCGAACATCCAGGCCCTCGAGAGCGACACGTTCGCGAAAGAGCGTCTCGGACGGAGTGGGAAAGTGGGCGTGGTCGACCGGTCCCGGCTCAATGTCTGCGGGAGCTCGATCGCGATCGGTCATCCCTTCGGAGCCACCGGCGCTCGTATCACCGGCAGTCTCGGTCAC
>JAYUUU010000224.1:0-3830 GCA_043754395.1 Vicinamibacteria bacterium | reverse complement strand
TACGCTCTCTTCTCCGTCTCGGAACGCCCGCGCACCGTGGTGCATGTGTGCGACGACGTGGTGTGCCGCGTCAATGGCGGCACCGAAGTGGCGGTCGCGTGCCGCGAAAGCATCGGCCCCGCGCACGAAGCGAACGAAGGCCTGATGTGGATCAAGAGCCCGTGCCTTGGCCTCTGCGAGAAGGCTCCCGCGGTTCTGGTTCAGAAAGCGGGGAAGTACCGCCCGAACGAAGCGCTCGCTCCCGCCACTCCCGAGTGGATTCGGTCGAGCATCAATGACGAGAAGCTGGACCTCGAACCCGTTCTCGCGGTGGGCCCACGCGTGGGTCGTCGCCTGTTGGCGCGCATCGGAAATGTCGATCCCACTTCGCTCGACGGTTATAGATCTCAGGGCGGCTACGCCGCGCTTCGCCGGGCCATCGAGATCGGCCCTGCCATGACCATTCGCGAGATCAAGGAAGCGAAGCTTCTTGGGCGAGGCGGCGCCGCCTTCCCGACCGGAACGAAGTGGGAGGCGGTGGCGCAGCAGCCCGCGCGCCCGCACTATGTCGTTTGCAACGCCGACGAGTCTGAGCCCGGAACCTTCAAAGACCGCGTGGTGATGGAGGGCGATCCTTTCGCCCTTGTCGAGGCCATGACCATCGCGGGTTATGCGATGGCCGCCGAGAAGGGCTTCATCTATCTCCGCGGCGAATACCCCCTCGCGAAAGTCCGCCTGGAGAACGCGATCCTCAAGGCGCGCGCCCGCGGCTTCCTTGGCGACAACGTCATGGGGGGTGGCTTCAAGTTCGATCTCGAACTGCGCTGCGGAGCCGGCGCCTACATCTGCGGCGAGGAAACCGCGCTCTTTAATTCGCTCGAAGGGAGACGCGGCGAGCCGCGCAGCAAGCCGCCCTTCCCGGTCACACACGGCCTTTTCGGCAAGCCCACCGGCATCAATAATGTCGAGACCCTGGTGAACGTGAATGTGATCCTCACCATGGGGGCGGCAGCCTACGCGGCGCTCGGGACAGCTGGCTCGACCGGGACACGGCTCTTCTGCGTGAGCGGGCACATCGAAAAGCCGGGCACGTATGAAGTTGAGTGCGGCACACCCCTCTCGAAACTTCTCGATATGGCGGGCGGCATGCGGCCGGGCCGGAAGATCAAGGCGATTCTCCTCGGCGGCGCGGCCGGAGGTTTCATCGGTCCGAACGAGGTCGATCTACCTCTCTCTTTCGAAGCCGCGCGCGAACGCGGTGTCACTCTCGGCTCCGGTGTGGTCGCGGTCTTCGATGAAACCGTCGATCTCGTGGACACCCTTCTCCGCATCGCGCAGTTTCTCCGCGACGAGTCGTGCGGACAGTGTGTGCCGTGCCGAGTCGGCACGGTGCGGCAGGAGGAAGCGCTTCACCGCATTGCTCTCAAGCGCACGCGAGGCACAGTGGCCGACGAACTTCGGCTCCTTGAGGAGATTTCGCAGGTGATGAAGGATGCGTCGATCTGCGGCCTCGGCCAGACTGCGGCGTCCGTGGTTCAATCGGCAGTGACCCGGCTCAAGATGTTCGAGGGAGGGGCAAGATGAGCACGCAGGGCTTCATCCCGATCGAAGCGCCGGTTCGGATGATCGCCCTCGAGGTCGACGGCCGCCCCGTGAAAGTGCGCGAGGGGCAGACCATTCTCGACGCCTGCAAGACCGCCGCGGTGGAGACGCCGACGCTTTGCTTCGCCACCAACCTCACCCCCGTCAACGCCTGCCGCGTTTGCGTGGTGGAACTGGAAGGCGCGCGCGTGCTGGTTCCCGCATGCGCCCGCAAGGCGGAGGCCGGGATGAAAGTGAAGACGGACACCGATCGCGTTCGCCATTCGCGCAAACTGGTTCTCGAATTCCTGGGTTCGACGGTGGATCTTTCCACCGCGAGCGCCAAGACGCACGAGTGGATTGACAAGTACCAGGCGGATCCCGCCCGTTTCGGCGCGGATGCCTCGAAGCCCGCGCCCGAGTCACGCCACGCCCGCGACCACGCTGAGCCCGGGCACCACGAGGCCCCCGACGTTTCCAAAGCCGCGACCCTGGCCCAGCCCGAGAAGATTGACAACGATCTCTACATGCGTGACTACAGCAAATGCATCCTCTGCTACAAGTGCGTCGAGGCTTGCGGTGAGGACGCGCAGCACACCTTCGCGATCGCGGTGGCCGGCCGCGGCTTCGATGCCCGCATCTCCACTGAATATTCAGTTCCGCTCACGGATTCGGCCTGCGTCTACTGCGGCAACTGCATCGGCGTGTGCCCCACCGGCGCCCTCATGTTCAACAGCGAACACACCATGAGGAAGGAAGGAACCTGGGACGAGTCGAAGCAGAAGGTGACATCGACGATCTGCCCGTATTGCGGGGTCGGCTGCGACCTCGAACTTCACGTTCAGGACAATGAGATCGTGAAGGTGACCTCACCGGCCGATCACTACGTCACGAACGGACATCTGTGCATCAAGGGCCGGTTCGGCTTCAGTTTCGCGCAGAAGAAGTAACGCCCCAGTTGGCGGCCTCAGACGTTACACGCGGCCCAGAAACCGCCAGACGGAAGCGCCGACGATGGTGAAGACCAGGCCGAGGAAACCGGTGATGATCGAGGGGAAGTAGTCCATGCCCGCGTTCCCCGCGATGCGTGCGCTGAGCGGCTTGCTCGGGTCGTAGCGGACCGTGACCGCCTCGCCCTCGTCCCATTGTTTGGGCCAGTAGCCTGCGCTCATCTCCACGCTCTTCGGCGTCCCGTCCGCGAGTTTGAAGTCCACCACCGCGTGCCACAGGTCGGTGCTGCCTCGAGATGAGGACGCGCTGTTCGACGACCTCTCGTGTTGCCTCAGTTCATTCCTGACCACCACACCCGGCGTTTCCACTTCCGCGGCCGTCGATTGTTGCGTGAAGTACAAGATCGCGCCCGTGACCGCGAGGAGCAGCAGGCCAACCAGGGTGAAGATGCCGCCCACCAGTTTCCCCACGTTGGGCCCGCGGGCGTGGGCTTCGGCGACGACGGCTTCGAGCTTGTCGAACTCCTCCTCTTGTGCCTGGGTGAAGTCCTGCTCTTCGCCCTCCGCTTCCTGCTGTTTGCGTTTGTACTCCTCGACCTGCTCACGCATGCTTTTCTTGCGCCCGGGATCGTCGCTCATTACTTCCTAACCTCCACCTTCACTTTTCCCGTGCCCGGGCCGATCAGGCCTATCGCCCTTGCTGCGCCGCGGGAAACGTCGATCAATCGGCCCTTGTGGTTCGGGAAGAGATCGTTGATCACAACCTCAACGCTCTTGCCGGTTGAAAGGAGAGTGACTTTGACCTTCGTGCCGCAGGGCCAGGAGCCGTGGGCCGCGCTGAGGCCGTCCTGATCGAAACGCTCGCCGCAGGCCGTCCGCTTACCGTGATAGCCCGGCCCGTACCACGAAGCGGTGCCGGTGGCGGTGGCGCCGATCTTCGGGGCGGGCCGGTTCGCGAGCGGGGTTCGACGCTTCGGTGTCGATGCGCAGGCAGGAAGAATGAGAAGGGCCAGCGCCGCGGCGCCAACACCGAGACCGGCTCGATGTCGCGCGGTCACGCTACTCGATCACCTTCAGGACGAGTGGAGGCCGCACCGCAGGGTCCTCGGAAACAACGAAGGCGCCTTCAAGGCGGGCGAGCGCTCGATTCAGGCGCATCTCATCGTTGTAATGAAGAGTCGCAAGCAGATCGCCCCGATCGACCGCATCGCCAACCTTGCTGCCGAGCACGATGCCGACACCCGGATCCACCCCATCGGCGACGGTGTCGCGGCCGGCGCCCAGCAGCATTGAAGCTTCGCCGATGGCGCGAGAGCGCGC
>JAYUUU010000223.1:0-3272 GCA_043754395.1 Vicinamibacteria bacterium | reverse complement strand
GTTCTCACACTGGGCCGCGCGCGATACTCGCCACTCGCGATGAAGTCGGGGATCGTGTGGTTCCGGTTCGTGGCGAAGAGGACCCGACCGATCGGGAGTCCCGCGGTGCGCGCAATCAACGCGGCGACCGAGTTCCCAAGATTCCCGGTGGGCACGATGAACGAAAGCGGCCGTCCGGTCGCCGAGAAGTGTTGAAGCGAAGCAAAGGCGTAGTAGGTGGCCTGAGGCAGAAGGCGGCCGAGGCTGATGCTGTTCGCGGAAGACAACAAAACGCGTTCGCGCAAGGCGGTATCGCCAAAGGCCTCCTTCGCCATCGCCTGACACTGGTCGAAACCGGCGGGAACGCGCAGGGCGAGGATGTTGTCGCCGAAACAACCGAGCTGGTGTGCCTGACGTTTCGAAACGCGTCCGTCAGGATAAAGAATGACCACGCGGAAACCGGGGGTGCGATGGAAGGCGGCGGCCACCGCACTCCCCGTGTCGCCCGACGTCGCCACCAGGATGGTGAGGGGCGCGGTAACGCCTGCTTTCGCCCGCATCCGGCCCAAAGTGTTGGAGAGGAAACGGGCTCCGTAGTCCTTGAAGGCCGCGGTGGGGCCGTGAAAGAGCTCGAGGATGAATGTATCGGGTGCGATTTCCAAGAGCGGGGTTTCGATATCAAGGCTCTCGCCGCAGATCGAGCCAAGTTCCGGGAGCAGCGGGTCGCCTTCGAAGAAGGGCCTCAGGAATATCGCGGCTACCGCGGGCAGGGACATGGCGCCATCGAAGTCGGCGAGCGAGCGACGCTCGATCTGCTCGGGCACGAAGAGACCGCCATCCGGCGCCAGGCCGGAAAGAAGGGCGGTCTGAAGGTCGACCGCGGGCGCTTTTCCGTTCGTGCTGACGAACTTCATCGCACGATCCGCGCCGCCGGTCCGTCGACTGGAGATACGAAGGCGTCGGATTGAAGCCCCGCGCTCGCGAACGCGGCTCGCATGCCGCTTGTCGCCGCTTCGGCCGAGGCCCGATCCTCGAACCAGGCGAAAACACTCGGTCCGCCGCCGGAGATCGAAGCGCCTAAAGCCCCCGCGTCGAGTGCCGCCTTCTTCACCTCGGCGAAGCCGGGAATGAGATGAGCGCGTCGCGGTTCCACGAGAACATCACGAAGCCCCGCCCGCAGCGAATCCGCGCTGCCGGTGAAGAGCCCCACCAGCAACTCGGCGAGACCGCCGCTTTGCGGTACAAAATCTCCGATCGTGTAAGCACCCTTGAGGGCCTCGCGCGCGCGGCGCGTTTCGACCACCAGATGAGGGTGAACAAGGACGCAGGTGAGTCCGCGGGGAACCGGAATGCGCACGAGACGGTCCGAGGTCGCAAGGGCCAGGCCTCCCAGGAGCATCGGTCCCACGTTGTCGCCGTGACGGCCGCCGCTTGCCACCGCCTCGCCCTCGAGCGCATACGGGTAGAGACCTTCGACACCCAGGGGTTCGTCCAAAAGCGCATTCGCGGCGAGAAGAGCTGCCACCGCGGATGCCGCCGACCCGCCCATCCCGGAGCCAAGCGGTATGCCCTTGACGATATCGACCTCGAAACCGAAACGAAGACCGAGACTGAGACGCAGGGCATCGATGGCGCGGAGCGCGGTGTTGCGCGCGGGGTCACTTGGCAGGTCGGTAACGACGCCTTTTACCGACTTGAGGCGCACCGAGTTCTCCGCGATCCTCCGCACACTCACCTGGTCCACGGGCCCCTCGATGGTGTGGCCGAGGATGTCGAAGCCCGTAGCCACGTTGCCGATGGAAGAGGGCGCTTCGGCCGTGCTTTCTTCGGGGCGGTCCTCTCTCACCAGACGCGCATTTTGACACCCCGCGTGCGCCTTAAGACCCTGTGCTAGCTTCTCTTTCAGAATGCACGAAACGTTCGACCCCAACGCGCCCGCGAACGCCACTGGCATCTTTGGTCTGCCTCACACCCCCGAGGACTCGCGCGTGGTGCTTATTCCCGCACCCTGGGAGGCCACGGTGTCCTACGGGTCGGGTGCTGCCGACGGCCCGGCCACGATCCTGCGCGCGAGCCACCAGGTGGACCTTCTTGATCGCGACACCGGAAAGCCCTACGAATCGGGCATCGCCATGCTGCCGATTTCGGAGACGGTGCGGGCGTGGAGCGACGAAGCGAAGACACTTGCCGCGGGTGTGATCGAAAACGGCGGGGCCAAGGGTGACACCGGGCTCCTCGCCAACATCGAGCGCGTGAACGATCTCGGCCGGCTTCTAAACGGCTGGGTGGCGAATGAAACGCGCGCCTGGCTTGCCTGCGACAAGATCGTGGGCATCGTGGGCGGCGACCATTCGGTTCCGCTCGGGGCCATTGCCGCGATCGCCGACAAGAACCCGGGCCTTGGGGTTCTTCACATCGATGCTCACGCCGACCTCCGCGTGGCCTACGAAGGCTTCACTTTTTCGCACGCGTCGATCATGGACAACGTGATTCGCGAAGTTCCCACGGTGGCGAAACTCGTGCAGGTGGGAATCCGCGATTACTGCGAGCAGGAAGACGATGCGATCCGCGACAGCGCCGGACGGATCAAGACCTTCTTCGAATCCGATATCCGCCGCGAGCTCTTGGACGCCGGTTCCTGGCGAAGGGTCTGCAACCGAATCGTCGCCGAACTTCCCGAGACGAACTACATTTCTTTCGACATCGACGGCCTCGACCCCGTGTTGTGCCCAAACACCGGCACCCCGGTTCCAGGCGGCCTGTCCTTCGCTGAAATGACCATGCTGCTGCGGACGCTTGTCGACAGTGGCCGGAAGATCGTGGGTTTCGACCTCGTCGAAGTGGCCCCCGACCCGACCGGGGTTTCGGAGTGGGACGGTAACGTGGCGGCACGCGTGCTGTACAAGATGATCGGCTTCGCGTTGATGTCGAACCGAGGCTTCCCGCGGGCGGCGTGACGGCGGACAGCAAACGCCTCCCGCCGTCATTGCGAGTCGGTCCACGGACTTCGTCCGTGACTGTTGAAAGAAACCCCACGCCGTCGTCGCGAGGGAGCTCATCGAACGAGGGCGATGAAGCAGCTCAGCTAGCGAGCCGCGACCGTCATTGCGAGGAAGCTCGTCTAAGGAGGGCGACGAAGCAGCTCAGCTAGCGAGCCGCGACCGTCATTGCGAGGAAGCTCGTCTAAGGAGGGCGACGAAGCAATCTCGCAGGCTTGGTAGTTGTGGCCCGCGTGGCCGGCCGGTTTCCGTGTCGGAGGAACGCGGAAGCCCGAGCGCAGTGGGCCGCGAGGC
>JAYUUU010000222.1:0-2711 GCA_043754395.1 Vicinamibacteria bacterium | reverse complement strand
CCTTCGGATGCGGCGGCGAGGAGAACGTCGCCCTCGTTGATGGCGCCAACACCGGAGCGGATGATGCGGAGTTTGATCTTCTCCTGCGGGATCTTCTTGAGCTGTTCGCTCAGAGCTTCGACCGAGCCCTGCACGTCGGCCTTCAGAACGAGAGGCAGTTCGATCGGACCATCGGTGCCGCCGCCCGGCTTAGCGATGGCCTCGAGCCGAACTCTCGACTGGAGGGCCAGCTGCTTGTCCTTGAGCTTCTGCTGACGGAACGAAACGATGGTGTGGGCCTTGACGGAATCCTCGACCACGAAGAGGGAATCGCCAGGCTCCGGCACATCATCGAGACCCTGAATCTCGACCGGAGTCGAGGGCCCGGCTTCGCGAAGACGTTCGCCGCGGTCGTTCATCAGCGCGCGGACGCGCCCGGAAACCGCACCTGCGACGACGACGTCACCGACGCGCAGCGTCCCGTCCTGAACGAGGATGTTCGCCACCGGACCACGGCCCTTGTCGAGGCGCGATTCAATGACGGTGCCCCGCGCGGGCTTGTCGGGCATGGCCTTGTACTCGCCCATATCAGCCTGGAGAAGGATCATTTCGAGAAGCTGATCGAGGTTCTGCTTCTTCTTGGCCGAGACGTTCACGAATACGGTCTGACCGCCCCATTCCTCGGGAAGCAGGCCGCGATCCGCGAGCTGCTGGCGAATGCGATCGGGCTGGGCCTCGGCCTTGTCGATCTTGTTCACCGCCACCACGATGGGCACGCCGGCGGCCTTCGCGTGATCCAGCGCCTCGAGGGTCTGCGGCATGACGCCGTCATCGGCCGCGACCACGAGGACGACAATGTCCGTGACCCTCGCGCCGCGTGATCGCATGAGCGTGAAAGCTTCATGACCAGGCGTGTCGAGGAAGACCACCGCGCGGTCCCGCACATCGATCTTGTACGCCCCGATGTGCTGGGTGATGCCGCCGTGCTCGCGCTCCGCCACGCGGGTCTCGCGAATGGCGTCGAGGAGCGAAGTCTTGCCGTGGTCGACGTGACCCATGACGGTGACGACGGGAGCGCGGGGTACCGAACCCGTGGTGGCCTCCACCTCGCTCTGCTCTTGAACCACCTCTTCTTCGTAGGAACGAACGGTGGCGTCGTAGCCGAACTCGCGGCAGACGTCTTGGGCGATCTCGATGTCGAGGGTCTGGTTAACCGTCAACATCAGGCCCTTGCCGATCAGATACTTCAAGATGTCGCGGTTCTTCGCGTCGGGCATGCGCTCCGACAGTTCTTTGACCGTAACGCCCTCAGTGATGGTGATGGGACGCAGCGGACCCGTCCACTTCGGCCGCTCCTGGGCGACGATCGGTGTGATCTCTCGCGTGCCCTTCTCGCGGGGCTGACGTCTCGCGCCAATGCCGGGGCGATATGCACCCGGACGATTGCCCGGTGAGGAGGGCTGAGAGGTGGGCGAAGAAGGAGCGCCGGGACGGCCTGCGGGACCCGTGGTCGAAGGAGCCTGGGCCCCACGAACGCCGGGAGTGCCTCCGCGAAGTCCGGGCCGCTGCGGCGGCGCACCGGGGCGTGTGGCCACGCGATGCTGTCCGGTCGTCCTCGTCGGAGACGCGATCGGACGAATGGCGCGGATCACGGGTGCGATCGGCTTGAGGACCATCGGCGCGGCTGGAACTGCAGCCTCGACGGGCGCGCCCTCTTCAAGCTCCGAACCAGCCTTTGCGGTGGTGGCCGGGCGCCCAATGGGCCGGAGGGGCGCGATGCGCGGTGTCATGCGAACCGGTGCGGCCGAAGGACCCACGGCGGGGATCCCGTCGCCCTCCGCCTCATCGGCGCCTTCGACATCCGGCCGAGCTTCAGGGGTGCCTTCGGGTCCTGCCGCCGGCCCGGCGGGCTCGACTTCAAGGGCTGCCTGAGCCTTGCGCGCGCGGCCAATCGGAGCAAGGGTCATCGGCGCTCGAGGCGCAGCGGGTTCGGGCTTCTCTACGACCGGCAGCTCTGCTGGAGCGGACGCGGGCTCAATCGCTGGCCCAGGCGCTGCTTTTTGGGGGACCTCGGCAGGTGCCGCGGCTTCAACGACCGGTTCGGCTACTTTGACGGCGACGCGAGGCGCAAGTCTCACTGCGGGCGCCGCAGGGGCGGCCGCAGGCGCTTTGGGCTTCACCCCGGCCTTACGCGCCGCGCGTTCCTTCTCGGCTTCGCGGGCGGCCAGTTCGCGAGCTTCGCGCTCGGCCTTGACCTTCGCTTCGCGCTCTTTCTCGAGCGCGTCGCGTTCGCCCTCGTCCTCGTCGGAGCCGTAGACACGGCTCTTGCGCGCGCTCTGGTTTTCGAGACGGACGTGTCGCTTGAATTTGGTGGCCTGATCCTCGTCGACGGAACTCGAAGGGGCCTTTGCCTCGATTCCCATCGCCTTCAGCTTGTCGATGATCTCCTGAGAGGAGAGACCGAGTTCGCGGGCGAGTTCGTAGACGCGGGGTTTAGGCATGAAGCTTTTCTATCGACCTGTTTCTGAACGGATGGAAGGTGCGGAAATACTGAAACTGAAACGGAGGGCCAACGACCACGGGGATTAAGCGGGATCCCCAGTAGCCGGGGCAGGCGCCGGGGCCGAAGCATCCGCGACTTCCGACTCGGAATCGCGCGGCGCTTCCTTGACTGCGACCTTCGGCAGCGCGGCCGTCGCGGCTTCGCGAAGGCTCGTTGCCGTTGCTTCGTC
>JAYUUU010000221.1:0-7481 GCA_043754395.1 Vicinamibacteria bacterium | reverse complement strand
TTCATCGGTTGCCTCAACATCGCGAATCTTCTCCTTACCCGCGCGACCAAACGCCGGAAGGAAATCGCCGTACGTCTCTCGCTCGGCGGCACGCGCTCGCGACTGGTTCGCGAACTTGTGGTTGAAGGCGCGGTGCTCGCTTCTCTTGGATTGATCGCGGGCCTCGCGGTCGCCGTCGTGGGCGGGCGCCTCCTGGTTGAAACCCTTCCCGATCCCGATGCCCGGGCGTTGCTCACTTTCGCGCTCGATGCACGCGTACTTGGTTTCGCCGCGTTCCTCGCGTTCGTGGGCGTCGTGGTTTCAAGTGTCGTCCCGGCACTCCAGGGGACACGGGTGGCCTTGACTCCGTCGTTGCGCGAAGGCAGCGGAGCCACCGCGGCCGGTGGACGGCGCACCCGTAATGCCCTTGTCGTCGGGCAGCTCGCTCTCTCCCTCTCTCTTCTCGTGGGCGCCGGCCTTCTCGCGAAGTCGCTCTTCAATCTCGCGAGCCGGCCGGTCGGGTACGACACGGAGAAGGTGGTGAGCTTCAGCCTCAGCCCGGCTCTTGCCGGCTACGACGAAACCCAGAAGCGTTCCTTGTTCGACCGCGTCACCACGCAGATCATGGCCCAACCAAACGTCGCGTCCGTGGGCCTTTCCGACAACTCTCTGCTCACCAACTCCAACTCCTCGAGCACCATCAAGATCCCCGGTTACACGCCCGCTGAAGAGGAGGACATGAACCCTCTCTGGCTTCAAGTGAGCCCGAGCTTCTTCACGACGCTCGGTGCGCCCATCGCCGCGGGCCGCGCCTTCGAAGAGCGTGACGCCCTAGGCGCCCCCCTTGTCGCCATTGTGAACGAGTCGTTCGCGAAGCACTATTACAAGGGCAAGGATGCGGTTGGCCAGCGCTTCGGCCGCAACCGCGGTGAGACCTTCGACTTCGAGATCGTCGGTGTGGTGAAAGACTTCAGGCAGAGTGCCGTGAATGAACGCGATGGAAGGCGTCAGGTCTTCTTCCCCTATGCGCAGGAGAAGGTCATAGGCGCTATGACGTTCTACGTGCGCGCCAAAGGTTCGGAGTCCGGCCTTATGGAGAGCCTGCGACTGATCGTGAGCCGCATCGACCCGGCAGTTCCACCCACGAGCTTCGCGACCCTCGCTCAGACCCGCAACGACTCTATCGCGGCCGAACGCACCATGGCGTATCTCGCCACGGTGTTCGGCGCCATCGCCCTGCTGCTCGCCGCCCTTGGTCTCTACGGTGTTTTGAGCCACGGCGTCAGCCAGCGCTTCCGCGAGATCGGCGTCCGCGTCGCGATCGGCGCGCAACCACGGGACATCGTGCGCCTGATTCTTGGCCAGGCGGGGAAGCTTCTGGCCGCTGGCCTGATTCTCGGCGTTCCGATCGCGGCGGGGGTGGCGGCACTTGTGCGCTCACAGCTTTTCGGCGTGCCCGCCTACGACGTCCCTTCGATCGTGGCCTCGCTCGTGGTACTCGCGGTGGCGGCGACTCTCGCCGCCTATCTTCCCGCGGCACGGGCCGCGCGGGTCGACCCGTCGACGACGCTCAGATACGAGTAACAAGGAGAGGCTTCCATGGCCAGCTTGGCAGGCGACATCAAACTCGGCCTCCGTCAACTGCGGACGCAACGCGGTCACTCCGCGGTGGTGATCGCGACCCTGGGGCTCTCACTCGGGCTCTCCGCGGTCATCTTCAGCTTCGTCAGTTTCTTCCTGCTCCGGCCGCTGCCTGTGCGCGATGAGAAGACGCTGATCCTCGCCCGCTCCTCGCACCCGCAGCAGGGCGAGGCGCGGCCGCGCGTCTCGTATGGCGACTTCGTCGACTTCAAGGAACAGGCGAAAACCATTGAGCACATGTCCGCCATGTCCCTTCGCACGGGCACCCTCACGGGGCGGGGCGACGCGAAGCGTGTCTTCGTGTCGGGCGCGAGCGCCTCGGTCTTCCCGGCATGGGGTCTCGATGTCATTAAGGGCCGAACGTTCGAAGCCGCCGAGGACGCACCGGGCGGCGCTCCGGTGATCCTCCTTGCCCACGGTTTCTGGGAACGGGAGTTCGGCGCGGATAAGGGCATCGTCGGCAAAACGGTTACCCTCGACGGACGTTCCCTCGGCGTCATAGGCATCGTCTCACCGTCGATCGAAATCGGCACGTTCTCCGAAATCGACGTGTGGATTCCCCTGGCCCAATCGAATCCCTCCCTGGATCGCGAGCGTCGCGATCTGCGCGTGACCGGGCGGCTCAAGCCGGGCGTCAGCACCGCCGAGGCGAGTGCTGAATTCGCCACCATCGCGGCGCGCCTTTCAAAGGAACATCCGGGCACCAACAAAGACTGGACGGCGAGCGTCATCCCGCTCCGCGACGGACTGTATGGAGGGGATACCGGAGTCATCCTGACCCTGCTGATCGTGGGCGTGTGCCTCGTCTTCGCGGTGGCCTGCGCGAACATCGCGGGGATCATGCTCGCGCGCGCCACCACTCGGGAGCGGGAGATGGCGTTGCGGATGAGCCTCGGGGCCGCGGGAGGCCAGATCACACGCCAGCTCATGGTGGAAGGCGCCGTGCTCTCTGCCCTTGGGGCGCTCCTTGGGCTTGCTCTTGCCCAGGGCGGCCTCGAGTTGATGCGGGCCGTCGCGTTCGAGCAGTTCTACAATCTGGTGACCATCGACGTGAGGGTGCTCGCCTTCTCCGCGGCGCTGGCTCTGGTGGCTCCGGTGCTCTTCGGTCTCGCCCCGGCCCTTCAACTCGCAGGGCGTGAACTTTCAAACGTACTGCGCGAGGCTGGTGCCAGTGCGGGTACGTCGGGTCGGGTAGGGCGCAGTCGGCGGGGTCTCGTCGTGATGCAGATCGGTCTCGCCACCGCGCTGCTCATCGTGTCCGGCCTGTCAGTTCGCACGGCGCTGGTTTTACGGAGCTACGACTTCGGATTCAACTCCAAAGACTTGCTCACCGCTCGCATCGACCTTTCCGAGGCCCGGTACAAGACGCACGACGATCTACGGGCTCAAGCGGAGCGGCTCCTCTCCTCGCTGCAAGCGCTGCCTCAGACGTCGGTGATAGCCCTCGGCTCGGAGCTGCCGGTTTTCGATAGGGCCCGGCAAGTGATGTTCAAGACGCAGGACACATCAATCGATGCGTCGAAGATCGCGATCCTCACTGTAGCGAGTCCGGGTTTCTTCAAGGCCGTTGGAATGAAACTCCTGCACGGCCGCGACCTTCTCGAAACAGACCGCCCCGAGTCGCCCGCGGTCGCAGTGGTGAACGAGGCTCTGGTGGCCCGCGAACTCCCCGGACGCGACCCGATCGGGCAGCGCATTCAGGCCGGGGGAGCGGAAACGCCGTGGCTCGAGATCGTGGGTGTCGCATCGAACCTCATCAACCCAGGTACAGGCGAGGCCCCGGCGGCCCGGGTGTATGTGGCCCTCGCTCAGCGGCCGCAGAGAAGCCTCGTCGTTTTCGCCCGCACCGCGGCGCCCGAACCGATCCTGGTCTCGCTTCGCGAGACCATGCGCGCGATCGATCCCGACCAACCGCTTTACGACACGAAGACGATGGAGCAGGTGATCTTTGAAGACCTTGCGAGCAATCGGATCATCACCGGACTGTTCATGGCGCTTGGCCTCGTATCTGTGACCCTTGCGGCGGTGGGCCTTTATGGGCTGACCGCGTTTCTGGTCGCTCAGCGCTCGCGTGAGATCGGCGTGCGCATGGCGCTTGGCGCCTCCGCGCGAGACGTCGTGGGCATGGTGATCTCGCAGGGCGCTCGACTGACCGCGGCGGGCCTTGCCGTGGGCGTCACTCTGGGTCTGCTGCTCGGGCGCGCGATGGCGAGCATTCTCATCGACGTGAGTCCATCCGATCCGCTCACTTTGGCCGCGACGGTGGGAACCCTCGGCGTCGCCGCGGTGCTGGCGCATTGGGTTCCCGCGCGCCGCGCCGCAACCGTGAACCCCATCGACGCCCTTCGTCACGATTAGCCCCAGGAGAAATCAGCGAATGCGCCACTTCCTTTCCGAGGGCAGATCAAACGCCTTCGACCGCGAGGGCTTCATGTTTCTGCATGAACACCCTGCCGGTACGGATGTAGGCCTCGTAGTCGTCTCGCACGGCCTGGTTGGGGAAGTGGGCGTTCGCGCGTTTGACCTGCCAGTCGGGACACTTGCGACAGATCTCGGGCAGTTCCTGAAAGCGCCGGCGCATGTGGAGTTCGCGGATCCATTTCAAAGGACCGTTCCAGATCTCGCGAAGCGGCTGGAACTCGACATTTCCGGCCACGTACTTCCCTTCGGAGTCGAGCGCGCACATCACCACGTTGCCGCCCGCATGAATGCACGCGGTGTCCATCGCCCAGAGGCAGGGGTTTCGGTCCTCTCCGGTGGTGATCCGCGGCTCGCCGCCTTCGACCAAACCGGACCAATAGACCTTCGGCCGAGTCTTGACCACGACACCTTGTTCCAGCCAGAACGCCGTGAAGTCCTCTACTTCATGTTCATTCTCGGTGAAGATTGAAAACTGCATCTCGATGATCGGGCGGGTGAGGCCTCGTTCGCGCATAAGGCCGATCAGTTTCAGCATGGCCGCGTAGATTCCGGTGAGGCCTTGTGTCTTGCGCCCCGGTCGGAGGAGCGCATGGGTTTGGTGGGTGTTGGCGTCGCAGCTCACGATCATCCGGTCCCAGTTGCCCTCGAGAACGCGTGGAATGGTCTTGTCGTTCAGCAGAGTCCCGTTCGTGTTGAGAGTGATCTTCCGGCAGCCGGCCTCGCGGGCGTAGCGAAGCCGGTCGAAGAGTTCGCCGCCCAGCAGCATGGATTCGCCCATGAATGCGGGCCAGAGTTCGGTGTAGGGACTTTCGGCGCCCATCTGCTCGACGATGCGGTCGAAGATCGCGCGGGCCATGTGGCCTTTCGGTCGCTCCATGTAGGTCCGGCCGCAGAAGACGCAGCCCTGGTTGCAGGCCGAGGTCAGCTCGACGACGAGCTGCTGCGGCCACGAGGTGTGAACGAAGCGGCCACCGGTGTCGACGGGCTCTTTCACGATGCCGGAGATCATGTCGTGGAAGGCACG
This sequence comes from Vicinamibacteria bacterium, assembly GCA_043754395.1. Lineage (GTDB taxonomy): Bacteria > Acidobacteriota > Vicinamibacteria > Fen-336 > JAGNNV01 > JAGNNV01. The sequence goes on along the minus strand of JAYUUU010000221.1, from coordinate 2,416 downwards.
CTCGGATCCTCGAATGGGCGTTTGGTTCATCGGTTCCCTTCAGTGTTTGAGGACGTCGTCACTATAGGTCGCCAGTCTTCTCGGGAAACTGATCCCAATGCATCAGCGCCCCCCATAAGACATCACTTGATGGGGCCCGGATGGTGGAGCGCCGCAGCGTCGGGAAGGAGGTGTTCGATTGTGGGACGGAATGCCTCGAACCGGCGGAGGATTGGGTATATATAAGTTGCTGAAGCACCGTTGTTTAACTGTGTCAGTGCGGGCTGGCACGGGCATTGATGGGTAACGCGTCACAGTGTTCCTCCACGACTTCCAGCTGGCACTCGCCCGTTTCCGCTCCCGCCCCGGCCGTTTCGGCGTGGTTTGCCTCATCCTTGCTCTCGGGATCGGCGCCTCGACCGCGATCTTCACACTGGTCGACGCCACGCTGTTCCGGCCGTTCGACCTGCCGGAGGGGGACCGGCTCGTTCGGATCAACTCCGTTGGTTCGCCCCCGGAGCGAGCGGATCCTGCGAACCACTCCAATTCGTCGTTCCCCGTCTACCGGGACTACCAGTCCGAGACCGCGCTCTTCGTCGGCCTCGCGGCATATTCCGATGCGATCGCCCTGCATGTCGGCGAGGGGCAGGGGATACCACAGCGAGTGACCGGCGCGCTCGTGACCGGCAACTACTTCGAGGTTTTGCGCGCGAGGCCCGCATACGGGCGAACGCTCGCGCCCACAGATGACCTGGAACGTGACGGTCATCCGGTCGCAGTGATTTCCGAGAGTCTTTCGCGGCGGATCTTCGGTGGCCCGGACCCGAGTGGACGGGCGCTGCGGATCAACGGCCGGCCTTTCACGATCGTCGGCGCGATGCCGACCGGTTTTAGCGGAGTGAACCTCGACTCCCGGCCGCTTGTCTGGATTCCGATGACCATGCACAGCGCCGCCGCGCCTGATTGGAGTGTGCGCCGACCGGGCCGCGCCTTTGTCGATCCTCTCGACGATCGGCGGTTCTCGTGGCTCGACATCGTGGCGAGGCTGGCGCCTGGCGTCACGATCGAACAGGCGCAAAACCGGCTCGACACCATCGCGGCCCGCAGGGCCTCAACTCAGGCCGGTCGAGACGCGGATCCATACCCTGCCCTGGTGTTGGCGCGGGAGGCCGCGATCGATTTCGGCGGCCCCAACTCAACCCGGAAGCTGTCGTGGTTGCTGCTGGGTGTGGTCGGCCTTCTCCTTCTACTGGCATGTGCGGATGCGGCATCGCTTCAACTTGCGCATGGCGAGGGCCGGCGCGTGGAGATCGCGACCAAGGCGGCGCTCGGCGCTTCTGCCCCTCGGCTGGTTCGTCAGTTGCTCGCGGAGAGCCTGCTTACGAGCCTTTCGGCCACCGCGCTCGGGATCATGATCGCGGTGGCGGTACGCCAGGCGCTCGTGGCCCTCTTACCCGCGGGCTTCGCCATACCCGTCGAATCCGTGTCGTCTCTCATCAGCGCCCGGCCGCTGCTGTTCGCGGCCGGACTCGCGATAGTCGTGACCGCGCTCTTCGGCCTCATTCCGGCGATGCGCGGTTCGCGGGCGGATCTGGTTTCCGCCCTTCGAGTGGCGCAGTCCTTCGGGGCGCCGAGGAGCCGCCTGCGGGATTCCCTGGTGGTGGCTCAAGTAGCACTCTCCGCGATCCTGCTCGTGGGCGCTGGTCTCCTCCTTCACACTCTCGCCCGAGCCGCGTCGACGAGGCCCGGCTTCGTGGTCGAGAACGGCCTGGTGGCGCGCCTCGACCTCGCGCGACAGGGGTACGACGAGGAAAAGGGCCGCGCCTTCTACGAGAGTCTTCTGAGCGAGGTCCGCGGTCTTCGAGGCGTTCGCCATGCGGCGTTGTCGCGCCATGTCCCGGTTCAGTCTTCCGGGATGCGTGTGAGCATCGGGGTGGAGGGCTACGTCCCCAAGCCGAAAGAATTCCTCAATGTCGATTACACCATGGTGTCGCCTGGATTCTTCGAGACGCTGGGCGCCGGACTTCGGCGGGGGCGCGACTTCGACCGAAGGGACGTCAAGGGCGGCGCCCCGGTCGTCATCATCAATGAGGCGCTCGCGCGGAAATACTTCGCGGGTCGCGACCCCATCGGCCTGACCCTGACCGATCTGGGTCCGAGCGATGGCGCGTTCCAGATCATCGGGGTCGCGCCGGACATGAAGCTGCGAACCCTGCGCGAGGAGCCGCGACCTGCGGTTTATGTCGCCCTGGCCCAGGAATACATGCCGTCGATGGCACTCGTGGTCCGAACCGAGGGCGATCCCGAATTGGTGGTCCCGGGCCTGCACAAGCTGGTGGCCCGACTCGACAAGGATCTTCCTCTTTATGGCGTGACCTCGCTGACCGCGCAACTTTCGGCCGCCTTGGACCTCGAGAAGTCGATGGCGCTCCTTCTT
>JAYUUU010000220.1:0-13111 GCA_043754395.1 Vicinamibacteria bacterium | reverse complement strand
CAGGCCGCCGATGCGCCCGACCAGGCGCTCTTTACGTCCGAACTGAGTGCGGCGAATTTCAGGACGGAAGCCGCGGCCTTCGCACCGCTGCCTGACCTCGAGCCGCTGCCGGACTTGCCATCGCTTGAAGATCTTTCAGCACCCCCGATGCTTGCGTCGCCGCGGCCCGTCGAGCCCCCAACCCTCCCGGCGTTGCCCGACCTACCCGCGTTCGAGGAAGTTGCGGCGGAGCGCACTGCGTTCGAGGCTCCGGCGTTTGAGCCGCTTCCCGAAGTACCTGCATTCGAACCGCTTCCCGAGGTACCCGCGTTCGAGCCCGCTTCCGAGCCAACTCCTGAGGGGCCGGGTTTGTTGGACGATGCGCCGGAACTCTCGACCGAGCCCGAGCCCGTCCCTGCGGCTTTCTTCGAAGCAGCGCCAGAACCGCCTCCCGAGCCCGAGCCCGAGCCCGAGCCCAAACCCGAGCCCGAACCCGAACCCGTCGCACCGCCCGCGCCCCCCGTAGCTCAACCCCCGAAGCGCGCCGCTGCGCCGAAACTCCCGCGGACTCCCAGCAAGAGCGCCACCGCGGATCGCTCGGCCGACCCACTGGCGGGGCTAGCCGAATCCCTGGGCGGCTCGGATGGTGAGGGCTTCGTTCCGCCTCCCGCCGCGGCGCCACAGGCCGCGACTCCGGCGAAGAAAGCCGGACCGCCTCCCGCGGTCATGGTGGCCCGCGTCGCCGCAGTGGCCGTCGTTCTGGTCCTCGCTTCCTGGTTCGGCATGAAGAAGTACACGGAATCGATCGTGATTCCGGTCGTCGACACCTATCTTCCCAATCCGGCCGAACCGGGTCAGATCGTCACCATCAACGGCTCGGGCTTTGGCGCGGACCCCGATCCGACCATCGTCAAGGTGATGCTCGGCAAGGTGGAGGCCGAAGTCCTGGACGCGAATCCGACGCGCATCAACATCACGGTTCCCGAGTTGATGGCGAATGCGGGGTCGCAGACGGTTCAGCTCTACGTAGGGGCCCAAGGGATGACGTCTGCGGGCCGCCTTCTCAAGATCGCGGTCACTCCGAAGATCGCATCGCTCACACCGCGCGTGGCGCTTTCCGGGGAGGAGGTGGTGATCGCCGGCAAGTGGCTCGGGAATCCCAAGAACAAGCCGGTGGTCACGGTGGCAGGCAGCGAAGCGGAGATCCTCGAAGCCGGCTCCGCGCAGTTGCGAATCAAAGTCCCCGAGGTGTCGGCGAACGAAGGCCAGCGCGTCTCCGTGAAGGTCACGGTTGGCGCGGATGTATCGAAGGAAGCTCTCCTCAATTTTGGCCGCCTTCCTTTCATCGAATCGATCACGCCCTCACGCGCGCTGCCCGGTGAGGTGGTTACTCTTGCGGGCCTGGGCCTTTCCGGCGCCGACTTGTCGATCATGGTCGCAGGCCGGACCGCGGCCATTCTTGGAGCTTCCGATACCGAGGCGAAGTTCTCACTGCCCGGGCTGCCGATTTCGCAAATCGCGGGAGTTCGCGAGCTTACGGTTCAGGCGAACCAGAAGACGTCGAGGGTCCATGACATGGAGATCCTCCGTGAGTCGTCGGCTTTTTACTCGCCTCGATTCTTCGTGCAACTGATCGAAGGCGGACGCGCGGCGGTCTCGTGCGAGCTGGGCCCGCTGATGGCCCTAGGCCCTGAACCTGAGTCGAGGAAACGCGCCCATGACGCGGCGGTTCAACTCAACACCCTGGCCGCGACCGCGTGGGACACGCGGGTTCAGTTCGCCGCGACCGAGGCGGTCATCAGCGTTTCGGGCGCGCCCCTCCTGAACGTTGGCCCGACGGACGGTTCGGGAAACCCCCGCGTGACCGCGTCCGTGTGGGCAGCGCAGTTGAACGACATCTTCGATCTCTTTTTCCAGGGGCGAAGGCCCGGACGCACCGTCGAGTTGTCGCCTGACGGCAAGGTCTTCATCGACATCCACGCCGCGGCCCGCCGCCGCTCCAACCAGCCCGGAGTTCCTCCAGGCGTCCTCTCGTCGCCCGACCCCGCGTGGCTTCACTCGCTGGGCACTCTCGCCTTGAAGCCCTCACTCGATGCGAGCCAGGCGCTCACGTTGCTCGATGGCTACTGGTCGGGAGTCATTGAAGCCAGCAGGGACCAAGCGCCACGGAACGTCGAGATCAGTCTCACCGTCACACCTTCGGGCCTCGTGGGGCGTCGCACCTCCAGACAGGGGAGGCTGTCCACGGACATGCACCTTCAAGACATCTTCTACGTGCGCCGCGAGCTTCGCTTCGCGTTCGCCGAAGGCTCGCAGCGGCTCAACTTTTCCGGCCGTCTCGATGGCGACGTCATCGATGGCACGGTGACGAACGTGTTCGGCGGACCGGCGGAAAAACTGATCCTCCGCCTTTCGCGCTAGGGGACCGCTGAGCTTTTTCGGCACCCTGCTAGTCTTCGCGCGTATAGGGAGGACATACCTTGAAACGCGTGCGCAGCGGACTCGAAGAACTTCTCGCCCGTCCATCGCGGATTGCTGGCTCGCGAGTCGGCCTGATCGCGAACCCCACCGCGGTCACGCCGGATCTCACCCACGCCGCTCTCCATTTAAAGGGCCTCAAGGGCACGAAACTCGTTGCCCTCTTCGGTCCTGAGCATGGTGTGTTCGCGAATGCGCAGGACCTCGAGGAAGTGGGAGACCTGAAGGATTCAAAGACCGGGCTCCGTGTGTTCAGCCTCTACGGCGAGACGCGAGTGCCGACCGCGAAGATGCTGCAGGGAATCGACACGTTGATCTTCGACGTGCAGGACGTGGGCTCCCGCTACTACACGTTTATCTACACGATGCTCCACGCGATGCAGGCGTGTGCCGCCACTGGCGTCCGCCTGATTGTGCTCGACCGGCCGAATCCGATCGGCGGTATGTGCGTCCAGGGCAATATCCTCGACCCGGGTTATCTCTCGTTTGTCGGAATGCATCCTTTGGCCGTGCGCCACGGGATGACCGTGGGTGAGCTCGCCCTCATGTTCGCAGCTGAACTCGAACTCTCGCTCGACCTCGAAGTGGTGGCGATGAAGGGTTACCGCCGCGCGATGGACTTCGAGGACACGGGGCTCCCCTGGGTCCTGCCCTCGCCGAATATGCCCACCGTGGACACCGCGTACATCTATCCCGGCGGCTGTCTCATCGAAGGCACGAACCTGTCCGAAGGGCGCGGGACCACCAGGCCCTTTCATCTCGTGGGCGCGCCGTGGCTTGATCCCTGGAAACTCGCTTCCGACCTCGGGAAGGCGGACCTCGGCGGCCTCGCTTTTCGGCCCTGCTACTTCACGCCCACCTTCCAGAAGCACGCGGGCGCCGTTTGCGGTGGCGTCGAAATTCACATCACCGACCGGCGGAAGATCGACGCCTTCTACACGTACCTTGTCCTGATCGAGAAGGCTCGGGCTCAGGACAAGAAGAAGTTCGCATGGCGCGACCCTCCCTACGAATACGAGTTCATCAAACCGCCGATCGACATCCTGTGCGGAACGTCGGAGATTCGCGAGGCCATCGAAGCGGGCCGGCCGGTAAGGCGGTTCAAGGATCGGTTCGAGTCGGATGCCCGCGCGTTCGAGGTCGTTCGCAAGCCGTACCTGATGTACGCCTAGCGCACCGCCTTCTACTGATCTTCCGCCTGACAAGCTTCCGCGGGAGGCGTGGGTCCAGGCATCGTGGTCACGAACACCGCGGCCAGGATCAAAAGGCCGCCGAAGATGGTCTGGGTCGAGATCGACTCGGCAAAGAAGAGCCGGCCGAAGAGCACCGCGACGAGCGGATTCACATAGGCGTAGGTACCGACGACATGCGAAGGCAGGGTATGCCGCGTGAAGGAGAACGCGGTGAAGCCGATGATCGAGCCGAACACCGCGAGGAACGCGACGCCGCCCCAAGCACTCAGAGGGGCCCGTAGAACGCGGCCCCAGTCTTCACGAAAGACGAGCGACTGCGCGAGTAGAAAAAGGCCGCCCGACGTCATCTCGAGGCCCGAGGCCATGATCAGAGGCAGGCGGTCCTTGATCGACTTGGCCTTGATGTAGCCGATGGTCCAGCAGATCGACGCCGCCTGCACGGCGATGAGCGCGCCCACGGGCGTGGCCGACCCGGAGAAAGAGACATCGCCTTTCGCCGATGCGATCAGAAACACACCGAGCAGGCCGACGAGGACACCCGACACCACGGGAAGGCGCAGCGATGCCCCGCGACTCAAAAGCGCCTCGGCCAGGGTCAGCCACAAAGGGAAGGTGGCGACGAGGAGAGCCGTGATTCCGCTCGGGATGTAGCGCTGCGCCGACATGATGAGGCCGTTTCCGATCCCCATGAGCAGAATGCCGACGAGCACCGCGTTCCGCCATTGCTCTGCGGTAGGTTTCCGCCAGTTGCCGCGCACCCAGGTGAAAGCGAGGAGTGCTGTGCCCGCGAACACGAAACGCATGGCTGCCGCGATGTAGGGCGGCATGTGTTCGACCACCAGGCGGATGCCGACATAGGTGGATCCCCAGACGATGTAGACCACACCCAGGGCGATGTAGGCGAGTTTTTCTCTCGAGGCGGAGGAGGTTGGGTTCAAGGCCGGCCCGGCAGTTTATTCCACCATCCTTGCGCTGACGCCTTAAACTCCACCGTTCTCATGAGCGGCGAAGCGCCCGCTCGGGGTCATTTCAGGAGGTCGTGGGTCTATCTTGGCAAGGTCAAAGAAGAACGTTCGCGGGCAGGAACAGCAGCCCTCTCTTTTCGATGCGAACGCGGGCGAGGATGAAACGGTTGTCGTTACGCCGAAAGCACTCGCGGCACCCGAGGCTCCCTCTGCCATCGAGGACGATGTCGTTGAACCGCCGGCCGAAGTAGCCCCCGAGCCGGTTCGCAAGGTCCCGGCGCGCCGCGCCACCGCGGAAAGCCTCGCCGAGAAGCAGCGCGAGATCTCGGTCTCGGAATTTTTCGTCAAGAACCGCCACCTTTTAGGCTTCGACAACAAGCAAAAGGCCCTGCTCACCGCGGTGCGCGAGTGCGTCGACAACTCGCTCGACGCCTGCGAAGAAGCGGGCATCCTTCCCGAGCTGCGCATCGAGATCCGCGAACTCTCGGAAGAACGATTTCGGATCGCGGTGGAGGACAACGGCCCCGGCATCGTGAAGGCGCAGATTCCGAAGATCTTCGGCAAGCTGCTCTATGGTTCGAAGTTCCACCGCCTCAAGCAGCAGCGCGGCCAGCAGGGCATCGGCGTCTCCGCCGCCGGAATGTATGGCCAGCTCACCACCGGAAAACCGGTGACGATCGTCTCGCGCACCTCACCCCAGGCCGTCCCGCATCTCTTCGAGATCACGGTCGATACCCGGAAGAACCAGCCCCTCGTTCTGAAGGAAGAGAAGACGGAGTGGGAGAAGGATCACGGCACGCGCGTTGAGATCGAGATGGAGGCCAGCTACAAGAAGGGTCGCCGCAGTGTCGACGACTACGTGGAGCAGACCGCACTTTCAAACCCGCACTGCCGTGTCCTGTACTCGCCGCCGGGAGACGAGACGATCACCTACGAGCGCGCCATTCACGAGCTTCCCGAGGAAGCGAAGGAAATCAAGCCGCATCCTTATGGCGTCGAGCTCGGCCGCCTCATGCGCATGTTCCAGGACAGCCAGGATCGCCACATCGCGACGGCCCTCAAGAACGACTTCTCTCGCCTGACTCCCAAGGTTGTCGATGACATCCTGAAGATCGCGGGAGTTTCGCCCAAGGCGCGGCCACGCGATCTCGATACCCCGGCCATCGAGCGTGTTCACAAGGCCTTCACCAAAGTGAAGATCATGTCTCCGGCGACGAATTGCCTTTCGCCCGTCGGCGAACCGGCTCTTCTCAAGGGTCTGCGCGCGCGTTTCAAGGCCGACTATTACGACGCGGTCACGCGTCCGCCCGCGGTCTATCGTGGCAACCCGTTCCAGGTGGAGGTGGCCCTGGCTCACGGCGGCGACCTGCCGGTTGACGAGCTGATCGAAGTTTTCCGTTTCGCGAACCGCGTGCCTCTTCAGTACCAGGCCTCGGCGTGCGCGGTCACGAAGGCGGTGCTGAGCGTCGACTGGCGGAGCTACGGGATGCAGATGTCGAAAGGTGCGCTGCCGACGGGTCCGATGGTGCTGATGCTTCACATCGCGTCGGTGTGGGTGCCCTTCACCTCCGAATCGAAGGAAGCGATCGCGCACTACCCCGAGATCGTGAAGGAGTTACGTCTGGCGCTGATGGAAGTGGGTCGGCGCCTCGGACTTCACATCCGTCGCGGCAAGCGCGAAGCGGCCGAAGCCAAGAAGCGCGGCTACATCGACAAGTTCATCCCGCACATCGGCATAGCGTTGACCGAGATTCTCGGCCTCAAGCCGAAGGAGACGGACAAGGTCGTCGCGAACCTGAAGACGGTTCTGGAGCGCAGCCGCGAAAACATGGTTTAGGCACCGCTCAGCGGACGTCGGAGGTACGTGGTGACGCCCGAAGCGAGGTCTTCAATCCCTACGGCGAAGTCGTAGCTCGCTCCGTCGATGGGGACATCGACGACAACATCGTGGGTTGCCCCCGGAGTCCCCGAGGAGGGCCCCTCAATAGTGAATTCCTTCTCCCGCACCACCGCGGGAGTGCGGGACTTCGCGCTGTTGGGAGAGCGAAGGGCGACCACGACGCGCACACGCGCCTGACGCCCGTTCGCCGACTCCTCGAAACGAAGGGCGTCAAGCGGCAGGCTGATCTTCACGATCGCGCTTTGGCCGCCCTCGGGCGAGGTCGCGTCGCGCTGAATCTCTACCCCGGCGCGAAGGCCGTTCTCTTCCAGCCCGAACATCAATGCCGAGAGGGCGCGCTGGCCGCGCTGCACCGCGGGCTCGGCGTGCAGATAACTCATGCGATGGCGGATCTGAACACCGCGCCGCTCCTTGATGAGGCGGACGGTGATGGCGTGAGCCTTTCCATCCGGCTCGCGCGCGGGCGTGAAGGCGAGGACGTAATGGCCCGCGGCCTCGGCCTGAAACCTCTTTGAGGCCACTGCGGGGGACAGACCTCGGACCATCGCGAACCCTCCCGTTTCCTCGGCCAGGAGCTGGTAGGAGTTGACGAGATTGGCGTCACGGATGAAGTCGTTCTTCGCGGTGGGAGTGAAGCGGCGGTTTCCTCGCGACATGTCCATGGCGGTGGCGCTCATGAGGCCGCGGGCGTCGAGAGGATAGAAGGTGACCCGGGCGGCGTTTGCTCGAGCGGTCGCATCTTTGAGGGTCGGCGACGTTTCGATTTCCTGCATCGCGGCGAAAACCTGCTGGAAATCGCTGGCCATCACCTCCGGGCAGATGCTGGTGATCTGCTCGAAGAGGTGGATTCCGGGGCGTTGTTCGAGGCCCTCTGAGACGTAAACGAGGGCTTTGCGGCCGGGGACGCCGACGAGCGCATCCACCAGGCCATTCAAGCGGTCTCGCGCCTCCTGAACCTCGATGGCTCGAAAGCGCGCATAGTCGCGCACAACGTTGATGAGCTGGGGGAGTCCGCGGAGACATCCTTCCGCTTCGATGATGAGTTCAAACTGGCTCAACACGATCCTTTCGTGGTCCGTCCCGGGCGACTGTATTGCGAGCTCTCCGATGCGTTCGAGCCCGGCTCGGACCTGCAGCGGGTCCGCGGTCACCGGCGTCAGCGGGCGTAGCGGTCCGTCTTCAGCAGCGACCACTACCCGGCCTCCGAGCCGCAAGTGCTCAGTAGCGAGAGCCGACGACTGATCCAGGGCTCGTCGTCGCCCGCCCGGACTCAGAAGCTTGCGGTCGATGAAGATCACCATCACCTCGGCGTCCGGGCCTGACGTCGCGCGAGCCGTTCCGGGGAGAGGCAAGGCCTTCGCGCCATCCGCCCCATCGGCGGCGCTTGCCCGCGGCGCCTCGAAACCCACGATCTGCACTCTCTTGTGGTCGTCGAGAAGTTCGAAGTCTTCCGCCGCAAGGTTCGAGACCGGTCGTCCCTTGTTGTCAGTCACGAAAGCATCGATGACGACGAGCTGCGCGACCGAGGGAGCGAGACGAAGAGGCTCCTGCGCCTGTGGGCTGAAGGCAGCAAGACCTAACATCCCCACGATGAACGCGTTGGCGATGTGGCGCATCGATCTCTCCCTTTGGCCGAGTACTCAGCAAGCGCCATGCCCGCCACAACGACGAAGAAGGCGTCCGATCTGTCCCTATGCCAGGACATTCGAGTGTAGTCCTGACTGGTCAGCCCACCGCTGAAGCCGATCACTCGCCTCGCAGGACAAACGCGAAGATGGCCAGAAACCCGAGAAAGAACATCGCAGTGGACATGAGGGTCTCTTGGGGCAGCTTTGTCTCGACCAGCAGCTCCTCGGTGACCAGATAAAGGAGGGCGGCGGCGCCGAAGGACAGGACCACGGCGAGGACAGTGCTCGAGGCTCCCTTGAGCAGAACCATTCCGGAAAGCGCGCCTATGGGCAGGAGGACCGAGATGCCGAAGGTCACGGCAAGTGTGGTGAGCCGTGATGCCTTGTTGTCGCGGAACGAGGCGCCTACGGAGAGGGTGAGGAATAGCAGTTCGAGGCCGAGCGCAATCGAGAGAACCATGCCGAGCCCCTCCCCCATGGAGAACCCGGCGCCGATGATCGCCCCGTCGATGAGGGTATCGACGGCCGCCGCGATGGTGAGACCCCAGGGCTTTCGCTTACGGCGATGCTGTTGCTCTTCGATCCACAGGGTCGCCCACTTGACTCCGATCATGAGAAGGCCGCCGAGCGCGAAACCACCCAGGACCAGCAGAGGCGGCGCGCCCGCGCGAGCCGCGTCTGGCGCTACCTTGAGCGATACGGCGGCGATCACGACACCGGCCGCGAAGTGCTGAATGTTGCTCGTCAGCCATTTATTGGGTGACCAGAACGTCGAAACGAGGCCGCCCAGTAATCCGGCCGTGACCGCGGCAGCGATGTAGGCCAGGCGGGGCACCGTCTAAGAATAAGGTACCTTCTCTCATTCCCTCTGGAGGCTCTCGCATGCGACGCACGGTCGTCCTTCCTACCCTGATCATTTTCGGCGTCGCGGTCACACTGCTGCAGCCCACCGCGTCCTCGCAGTCCCCCGAAGCCGCGCCGCGCCGAACCGCGGAAGATCTCCTGAGGCTGTCGAAGGCAGCGGAGGTTCTCGGTCTCGCGATTCCGTTCAAGGGCATTACTACGAACGGCGACATCGAGTCCGGCCTTTTCGGCATTCGTTCCACCGGTGTCTCGACCGAGCCCGTTCGCAAAGCGGCGGAGGCCTTTCTCGCGTCCCTTACCGAGCCACAACGGGCGAAGACCGTCTTTGGCCATGCGCGGATCAGGATGGACGAGGTGAAATCGCATCTCGACCGCACCTGGTTCGCCTGGATCGGCGCCACCGACCCAGGGAGCGTCTTCTATTACCGCATCCACTCCCCGGTGATCCTGGTCGAGTTCGACCACCAGCGCCCGGCCGCGCTGCGGCATCTCTCCGATCCGAACCTGCCGAACCGCGAGCATGTCCACACGGTGGTGCGCACGCCGAATGGGAATGACTACGGGAAGGATTTGTTGAGGTTGCATTACCTGCAGCATCCGCACTCAGCCCTTCAGGCTGGGTAGTTGGGGCCCGCGGGGTCGGACGCTGAGGTGGGCTCGCGTCGCCGGGACCGGCTTCGCGCGTCGCCACTGGAATCCCGGAACGATGGAATCGTGTGGCTCCTTGCTCGCCTCGGGTCGCGCGAATGAAGCAGACGGACTCCTGCGACTCGCGCGACACGTCCCGGTCGACTGCGACCCACCTCAGCGCCCGGCCCCGCTCCGGATCCCCCAAGGCGTCGACGCGCTCTAGAGGTAGATGCGAAATCGGAGCCCCGGGCCGCCTCCTAGTTCGATTGGCTTCATGAACTCTTCGACGAGCACTCCGCCATTCGCGAGGACCACGCGCTGGGACGGGAGGTTGTCCGGGTCGGTGGTGATCTCGACGTATCGCAGGCCTTCGGCCTTCGCTTCGGGCAGGATCAGCCGCAGCGCAGCCGTCGCGTAGCCGAGGCGACGCTTCCACGGCACGACCGAATAGCCGATGTGGCCGAGGCACGTCGGGGGTAAGGCCTCCGTGCCCGGCCTCCAACGAAAACCGATCGAGCCGCAGAACTCTCCGTCCCACATCCACTTCTGAAACCCGGGCAGTCGCGGAACCGTGGCGCCATCCGCGAGGGTGATGGGCGCTCCCTTCGCCTCTCGGTCGACGAGGCTCAAGACGAAACCCGCGGCGTTCTCCGCGATGAGGCCGAGTTGTTCGCGCGACGCGGATTCACCGCGCACATTGTCGGGCGAGAAACCGCGCTTCAAGGCGTCGGCGTAATCCGGCAGACGCTCTAACGAAGGCCAGACAAGCTCCATCGACGACGTTCCTTCAGGGCCTGAAGGTGAGGGTGAAGATGTAGCCGATGTTGTGTTCGGAACGGATGGTGTACGTGGGTGCGATGCGAAACGCCCCCGCGGGAAGCGTCGCGCTGGTGACGCCGATCGCCACGATGTGGGCGCCGTCTCGAACCTGGCCCGCCGCCGCTCCAAGGCCCACGCGCGCGAGGAACGCGTTGCGGTCCGCCACACTCACATTTGAAAGATCTATGGCGCCGGCAAGGGGATTGGCGCGCAACTCGCCGGAAGGAAGCGAACGGAAGTGCTTCAGCAGCGAGGCCGAGAATGTGAAGCGCCCGAACGCCTTTTGAAGGCCCAGCGTCGCGTCGATCGGACTGATCGCGTCGATCCGCTCCTCGCCCACGAACTCCTTGGTCATCCGCGCCTCGACAGCACCCGCGAGTGTTTCGGTAATCGGGCGGATCCACGCTAAACCGAGGTCGAGGCGATGGCCGATGCCGATGTCCGTCTCCAGTACCTGAACGGAGGCGCCCACGACCGAGTACGAACGGTCCGGCCACGATCCGCTTCCGGCCAGGGTGAAACCGGCGCGCGCATGAGTGTGCCCGCCGAGAACCTCACCCGACGTGAGGGCCGCGACCGTGAAATCCACGCTGCCCGAGTTGGCGCCCGAGCGCAGCGCGTTCAGGCTCCCCGCCATGGGAATCACGAGCGCGCCCGAGACGCCGAAGGAGATGCCGTATTCATCGCTGCGAAGCGTGCGCGTGAGCCCGACCGCTATCGTGCCCGGGATGAACGCATCGAAAGAGGCGTCGCCGCGTTTGTCGAGGTAGGGATGTTCGCCGACGAACGTGTTTGGAATGAGACGGCTCGATCCCGCGAAGATCAGGTCGCGGGGCGATGGCGGAATCGCCGGAGTTTCGGGCAGGGCCACCACGCGGTCGGCGATGACATTCGCGAAGGCCTCCGTCCGCTCGCCGAGCTGGTAGCGGAAGCGGAAACCGGCGTCGAAGACATCGGCGCCATGAGGGTCGCGGTCGCGGTTGTCGACGTAGAAGTCGGCGCCGATCGTTCGGGCCTTGGCCGTCCCAAGAGATGGGAAGGATGACGGTCGAAAGAGTTCGCCGTCCAAAGCCGAAGCGGTCGAACCGAAGGGGGTCAGTGTGGCGAGTGCCGCGAGGCCGAATCCGGCACGAAGTGATGTCTTCAAGTCAAAAGTCATTTCGATTGGCATTATCGCCTCCCCGATGACGGCTTCACCCTGATGTTCTTTCGAAAATGCAGCGCCCTCGCACCGCTTGAGTCAAAATTGGGCGCTTTGCCGGAAATCAATTCCATCCTCATCGCCAATCGCGGCGAGATCGGCGTTCGCGTCATCAAGACCTGCCGGGCCATGGGGATTGAAACGGTCGCGGTGTACTCGGAGGCGGATGCCGAAGCGCTTCATGTCCGGGAAGCCGACCGAGCCATTCTCATCGGCAAGGCGCCGTCGGCGGAGTCCTATCTTCGAATCGACCGGATCATCGAAGCCGCGAAGAGCGCGAAGGTGGACGGAATCCACCCAGGCTACGGTTTCTTGAGCCAGAACGGCGACTTCGCGGATGCCTGCGCCGCCGCCGGGATCACATTCATCGGTCCGCCCGGCAATGTCCATCGCCTCATGGGCGACAAGAAGGCGGCGCGCCAGCAGGTTCAGAAATTCGGCGTGCCCGTGGTGCCCGGATACGACGGCGACGACCAGAGCGACGAGCGGCTCATCGCCGAAGCGAAGCGCGTGGGTTTCCCGCTGATGATCAAACCTTCGCGCGGCGGCGGCGGCAAGGGGATGCACGTCACCCAGAGCGCCGCTGAGTTCGAAGCGGTTCTGCCCCGGGCGCGCCGTGAATCTCAGTCGAGTTTCGGCTCGGACATTCTGGTCCTCGAACGCTTCGTGCAGAAGTCGAGGCACGTCGAGGTCCAGGTCCTCTTCGACCAAGCCGGCAACGGGGTCCATCTCTTTGAGCGCGAGTGCTCGGTTCAAAGGCGGCATCAGAAGGTCTTCGAGGAGACGCCGTCTCTTGCCCTCGATCCGGGCCTGCGCCAGAAGTTGTGCGCGGCGGGAGTGGCGGCGGCCGCGGCCGCGAAGTACGTGAACGCGGGCACCGTCGAGTTCCTGCTCGACCCTTCAGGCGAGTTCTACTTCCTTGAGATGAACACGCGGCTCCAGGTTGAGCATCCGGTGACCGAGATGACGTTGGGCCTAGACCTCGTGCGGCTGCAGATCGAGGTCGCGGAAGGCAAGCCGCTGCCTTTCGCCCAAGGCCATCTCGCGCCGCGCGGTCACGCCATTGAGGCGCGGGTCAACGCTGAAGATCCACGGCACAACGACGCGCCTTCGCCGGGCCGGATCCTTCATTTCGAGGAACCCCGTGGTCCGTTCGTTCGTTGTGACACCGGTGTCGTCTCGGGCAGCATTGTGCCCGAGTACTACGACCCCATGATCGCGAAGATCATCGCGAGCGGTCCCACCCGCGAAGCGGCGCGCGCGTCTCTTCTCGAAGCCCTTCGCGATCTCGTCGTCCTCGGCATCGCCACAAACCGCGAGAAGCTGATTCAGATTCTTACGAGCGAACAGTTCCGGTCGGGTCGCATTCACACCAGCGTGCTCGACGAGATCGGACCCCTTCCGCCGGAAGCACCCGCGTCGCCTCGCGACCTCGCCCTCATCGTGGCGGCCCT
>JAYUUU010000219.1:0-12817 GCA_043754395.1 Vicinamibacteria bacterium | reverse complement strand
TGACGGTCCGTGACGCTGCCGGAAAGCTGCAGGGAGGGCTGATCCTCCAGTCGTACTGGAAGGAAAGTTACGTCGAGCTGCTCTGGCTTTCGTCGCGGGCACGCCGCGGAGGACTCGGGCGCGAGCTGATGCAGGAGGCTGAGCGCCGCGCGCGGAGGCGCGGCAGCGTGCTCATGCACCTCAATACCTATTCGTTCCAGGCGCCTCGCTTCTACGAGAAGCTCGGCTTCCGCCGTTTCGGCGGGATGGAAGGCTCGCCTGAGGGGGCGAGCCGGCACTTCTATGCCAAGCGCCTCACTCGCTCCTGATCCCTGCCTTGGCGACGATCTTCGCGTTCGCCTCGTACTCGCGGCGCACGACCTGCGCGAACTGCTCCACACTCGAGGGTGCGACGACGTTGTCCAGCTTCGTCAGGCGATCGGCGACATCGGGCAGCGCGAGCGCGGCGTTGATCTCCGCGTGCAGCCGCTTGAGCACCGCCTCCGGCGTCTTCGCCGGCGCGAAAAAACCGAAGTGCGAGGTGTAGTTCGAATCCGGGTAGCCCAGTTCGGTCATCGTCGGGATCGAGGGCAGCGTGGGAAGGCGCTTCGGCGCCGCCACCGCGAGGATGCGGAACTTGCCCTGCTGCAGCATGGCGTTGACGCCCGGGCTCGGGTTGGCGGTGAAGAGCTCGAACTGGCCGCCGGCCGCATCCGTGATCACCTGGCCGCCGCCGCGGTAGGGCACGTGGGTCAGGTCCAGCCCCGCGATCCGCAACTGCTCCACCATCAGGTGGCCGAGCGTCGCGATTCCCGAAGTGCCGACGCGCAGCGATCCGGGCTTCGCCTTCGCCTGCGCCACCACCTCGGTGAAATCCTTGCCCGCGAAGGCCGGCGTCGCGAGCAGGTAGACCGGCGAATACATCACGCTCGCCAGCGGCGCGATGTCCTTGAGCGCGTCGTAGGGCACCTTGCCGACATGCGGCAACAGCGTCACCGGGCTGATCGCCGAGAACGCGATGGTGTGCCCATCCGCCGCCGACTTCGCCATCGCATCCATGCCGATCGCTCCGCCCGCGCCGCCGCGGTTTTCCACCAGCACCTGCTGCCCGAGCGCGGTCGCGAGCTTCTCCGCCAGCAGCCGCGTCACCGCATCGCTCGTGCCGCCCGGTGGGTAGACCACGACAATGCGTACGGGTTTGGAAGGAAACGTCTGCGCCGCCGCCGGCAACGCCAGCGCAGCTGCGAGAATGAGGTACGCTATCCTCGAAATCATCGGAGGAGCATAACATCCTGGTCGGACTGCTCCTGTGACCGTAGAAGCGGAAATAACTTCCACAATTGATCGCGTCAGCGGAGAGAAGATGACTATCGACAACCTCGACAAGCTTGCACAGCTTGTCGAGCACGAACGCGACGCCCTGCTCGCTGGGTGGCGGGCGCAAGTCCGGGGGCTCCCGGCGGCGCGGGATCTCGACGCACCGACACTCAACGATCACATCCCGCATCTCCTGGCAGAACTTGCAATCGCCCTCCGAGCCGGGTCAGACGAGACGATCGCGCAGGCCCTTCTCGACGGCAGTCCGCCCGCCCACGGGTTGCAGCGGGTGAAAGACGGATTCGATATCGAGGAGGTCGTTGCTGAATACAACATCCTGCGCGGCTGTATCCACGATCTGGCGGACGAGAATGGTCTCAAGCTGCAGGGCCGGCCTTTCCACATCGTGAACCGAGTGCTCGACCAGGCTATCGGCCTGGCGGTGCAGAGCTATGCGACCGCGCGCGCTCACGAGGTTCAGGAGCGCCGCGAGGAGTACCTCGCCTTTGTCGCCCACGACCTTCGCACCCCGCTCCACGCCATTTCGCTCGCGGGCCGGGTGCTCGAGCGGGCCCTGCCCACTGAGGGAGCGCCCGCGGAAACCCACCGCATGCTGAAGGCTTTGCGTCGAAACGTGGAGCGCCTCGAAGGGCTCGTGACCAAGGTCCTCGAGGAAAACGCGAACCTCCAGACGGAAACCGGGATGCACGTGCAGCGTCGCGACCTGGATCTGTGGCCCCTCGTTGAGGCCCTGATCCATGATCTCCATCCCGTAGCCGGGACCGACAGCACGCAATTGATCAATCAAGTGCCCGAAGATTTCGTGGTCTATGCGGACGCTGGTCTGCTGAGGCGCATTTTCCAGAACCTGATTGCGAACGCGATTCGACATACTCCACGCGGCCAGGTCGTCATCGGGGCGCGCGAGGGTGCGGAGGGCGACGCGGTCGAGTGTTGGGTTGGGGATAACGGAACCGGTATTCCCGCGGACCTTCTCGAGACTGTCTTCGACAAAGGGGAGACGCAGTCGGAGGACGGAGCGGGCCTGGGTCTCGCGATTGTCAAGACCTTCACGGAAAGCCACGGTGGCAAGGTGACCGCCGAAAGCGAAGAGGGTAAAGGATCGACATTCCGGTTCTTCTTGCCGAAGCAGGGCGTCAACTCGAAATAGCCGGCGCAGACCTGTAGCATCCGCGGTCGCAGGGGGCCCGAATACTCCCGATATTCGGGCCCTTCGGCTCATCGCCGGCCGGGCGCATCGCTCGTCTCGGTGCTGCCTCGGACACGGACTGCTAGTCTGGTGAGCCAGGACATCACGATGCCCGAACCTCCAGCCAGCCAGAAATCGCCGAGCACCGGCGCGCTCAGCGATGAGGCGAGGGCCAAGCAGGATCTTCTCTACGGATCGAATTCCCGGTACGACACCCTCATCATCGGCACGGGGATGGCGGCCCTCACCGTGGCGGCACTCCTGGCCGAGAGCGGACAGCGTGTGTGCATGCTGGAGGCTCATGACCTGCCGGGGGGCTACGTCCACACCTTCAGCTATGGCGAGTTTTCCTTTTGCGCCCAGATTCATTACATCTGGGGCTGCGGGGAGGGCGACCGGGTGTGGCGGTTCCTCGAGAAGCTGAAGCTGAACGACGACATTGCTTTCGACGCGCTGGACCCAGATGGCTACGATCATGTGATCCTTCCCGATCACAAGCGTGTGGCTATTCCGTTCGGCTATGACCGATTGGCGCAGAACATCGAAGCGGCCTATCCGGGTCAAGGCTCGCGCGTGCTGGCGTTTACCAACATCCTCGACCGTCTGACCGCAGAGGTGGCTCAGCTGCCCGATCGCATTCGCTGGTGGCAGGTTGCCACCATGGGCTTGCGCTTCATGACCCTGATCCGCTACATGGGCAAGACACTCCAGCAAGTGTTCGACGAGTGTGGCCTGTCTCGCGAGGCGCAGGCCGTCCTGATCGCGAACGCCGGCAATTTCATGTGCCCTCCGAAAGACCTCTCGATCCTCGCCTACAACGGCCTTTTTTCCGGCTACAACCGCGGCGCCTATTACCCCCGCAAACACTTCAAGCATCTGGTCGGACGTCTCGTCGAATTCATCACCTCGCACGAGGGATGTCACATCTACTACGAGCAGGAGGTGATGGGCGTCGCCACGGTGGGCGACCGGGTCGAGTCCGTTCAGACCCGCGACGGCAAGACTTTCACCGCGCCGACCATCATCTGCAACGCCGATCCTCAGAAGATGTCTCAGGTGATCGGCCCCGAGAAGTTCCCCGGCTCGTTTCGCAAGCCGCTCGAATACGAATACTCACAGACGGCCCTCACCGTGTATCTCGGTTTGCGCGGCCTCGACTTGAGGGAGCATGGCTTTGGCCGTCATAACACCTGGCATCTCGAGCAGTGGGATATGAACGAGACGTGGGCTCAGGAGATGCGCCAGGACTGGAGCCGCCCCTGGGTCTTCATGGCGACTCCGTCATTGCACACCGACGAGCCCGGGACGTGCCCGCCCGGCGGCCAGATCCTCGAGCTCGCCACCACTGCGAACTACGACTACTTCCGCGAACTACGCGACCGCGACATCTCGGGATACCGCCGCCAGAAGAAGGAAGTCGAAGACAAACTGATCGACATCGTGGAGCAACATCACGTGCCGAACCTGCGCAAGCACATCGCCCTGCATGTGGCGGGTTCGCCCACCACGAATGAGGATTTCTGCTGGGCGCCGAGGGGGCACTCCTACGGGCAGCACCTGACCCCGGGCAACATGGGACTTGGGCGTCTCAAGGCGAAAACACCCTGGAAGAACTTCTTCTGGTGCAACGCGGCGAGCGGCTATCCGGGCGTCAACGGAACCATCGGCACAGGCATGGACCTCTACATGCGGCTCACCGGCGATCGTTTCTGGAACCCACGCGATACGCCCGACACCGCCACTCTGCACCGTCAGTTGCTGGGGCGCTGAGCGGCCTCGCGAAGCAGTTGCCGCGCGGCTTTCTGCCCGCTTCGGCTTGCGCCCTCGATCCAGGGCGCGTTCATGTAGTCGCCGCACAGATAAAGCCCCTGGCTGCCCTGCTCTTTACGCAGAAAGGCTTTCACACGCGAGATGTGAGCGCAGTCGTACTTCGGGATGGCCTCGGGCCAGCGCGCGAGGTCGTAGGGCCGAACGCGGTCGCCCACCTCCCGAAGGCTCGCGTTCAGACCGAGCAATTCCGCCTTGACCAACTCGAAGATCCTGTCATCGGGAACACTCATCAGGGTCAGAGCCGCCTCCTCGTGCAGTCCGACGTTGACGAGCGACGTGCCCTCGTGCGTTGTGTGTTCCCCCTTGAGCGATTCGTTCGTGAACTCGGAGATGACGCGGTTCTCGATGTAGGGCACGTAGAAGCAGTGCGTGCGTCCGAGAGCTTCTTTGGGGACGCGAAACGAAACGTTGATGGTCGAGGCGTAGCGGGTTTTGGCCAGCAGGAGGCGGTGGCCCTCGGGCGCCTCTTTAAGCATTGCCAGAGCGGCTCCCGGTGTCGCAGCCAGCACGACCCGATCGAAGCGAGAGCTCTTGTCGTAGGTTTTGACCCGCCAGCCCCCGTCTTGAATCTCCAGAGCGTCGACCGGACAACCGCGGTGGACGACGAGTCTTGACGCGAGGGCCTCGGGAATCGCCCGCATGTCGCCGTCCGCGTAAAAGACGCTGAAGTCAGACCCGGGGTCCGCCATCATGCTGAAGAGTGAGAGAAACGCGGCCGAACTCGTCTCGGTGGAGCGCGAGAACATCATGCAGGAGTTGAACGAGTCCACGATGTAGTCGGCGAACTCCGGGCCCACTTCGCGACGGGCGAAAGTGTAAGCGTCCTCCTGGGTCAGATCGTCCGGGACGCGACCGAGGTCGAAGAAGTCGAGGTCTTCGTGGGCCCTGCGAACCTTGAGCACAAAAGCGAGGAATCGGAAGCGGCTGTGCAGATCCAAAGCACCCATGCGGAAGATGCTGCGGATCGAGCTGAAGTTCATGAGGTGCGGGTGTCCGCCCCGATAGACGATGTGGGCCACCGGGCTCGCCTTCCTGAGATCGATGCCCATTTCCTCCGCCAGGGCGTTCACTCCGCGATAGGCGCGGATGAGGAAATTGGCGCCCACGTCGAAGTCCAGGCCATCCTTCGTGCGCGTGCTCATGCGCCCGCCGACACTCTCCTCGCGCTCGAAAACCTGGACGTCCACTCCCGCCTTGTGGAGTTCCCACGCGCAGGTCAATCCCGCGATTCCGGCGCCGATCACCGCCACTCTCACCTTGTCAACCTTACCCAAAACCCGCGAGCGAACGGCATGGTCCCGAGGCAGGGTGAACAGGTAGGCTAGCGGGCGAGGTGCGATTTGTGAGTGAGAACGAGACGGTCGACGAAGTTCCAGCAGGGGAGGACTTCGCGACGTTGTTCGAAGCGTCCTACGCCCTGAACCGGATTAAGCGGCTGACCAGCGGTCAGGCGGTGGAGGGGACGATCGTCGCTATCGGCGCGGAGGTGGCGCTGATCGACGTGGGGGCCAAGAGCGAGGCTACGATTGCTCTCTCCGAGCTCAAGAACTCCGATGGCGTTCTGGAAGGGAAGGTCGGCGACCGCATCCACGCCACCGTGGTGTCGACCATGGGTGGGCTGCAGCTCTCGCGACGGCTTCAGCGCGGCGCCGCTTCGGCCCAGCAGCTCGAAGACGCATTTCGCGCCGGGCTCCCGGTGGAAGGCAAGGTTGAGAAGGCCGTAAAGGCGGGGTACGACGTAAGTGTTGCCGGCCAGCGCGCGTTCTGCCCGCAGTCGCAGATCGACGATCTTCGCGAAACCGACCCCCTGGTCCACATCGGCCGCGTCTACACCTTCAAGATCGTCGAGTACAAAGAAGGCGGTCAGAAGTTCGTCGTCTCTCGCCGCCGGGTGCTCGAAGAAGAACAGCAGGCTCGAGCGGTCGAAGTGCGCCAGAGCATCGTGCCCGATGCCGTGGTGAAGGGACGCGTGGTTTCGGTTCGCGACTTTGGCGCCTTCGTCGATCTCGGCGGGGGAGTCCAGGGGCTGCTTCATGCCTCAGAGATGGGCTGGTCGCGCTCGGATCCCACGCAGGTGGTGAAGCCAGGCGAAGAGATCACCGTGAAAGTGATCCGCGTGGACGAGGGCAGGATCGCCCTCGGCCTCAAGCAACTCACCGCCGATCCGTGGTCGAGCGCGGCCGCGAACTACGCGGTCGGTCAGGTTCACAAGGGCCGCGTCACACGAGTCGCCGACTTCGGCGCGTTCGTCGAACTCGCGGCCGGCGTCGAAGCCCTCGCGCACGCATCGACTTTCCCACCCACCGGAAAGGCCGGGGGCTGGTCGAAATCGCTCACCGTCGGGATGACCGGTGCCTTCGAGGTTCTGAGCATCGATCCCGCCGCGAGACGCATAGGTGTTGCTCTGGTGGAAGAGGGGTCGTCCCGCGCGGGTGCTGCGAAGGCCTCGAGATCGTCGATCGAACCGGGAGCGCGACTCACGGGCAAAGTCGAGCGCCACGACAAGATGGGCGTGTTCGTGTTCCTCGCCCCAGGTGTCACCGGCCTCCTGCCTGCCAATGAAACCGGCCAGGCCCACGGTGTCGATCTCTTGAAGGCGCTTCCGCTCGGCTCCAACATCGATGTCATCGTGCTCGAAGCCGACGCCGCCCGGCGCCGCATCAGGCTCAGCGTGAAGGCGATCGCGGCCGCCGCCGAGGCTGCCGAAGTCAGCGACTACACGGCCCGGGCCGGGGCGGCGCAGGCACAGAGCTTTGGCTCGCTGGCCGACAAACTGCGCGGAGCGCTCGAAACCCGCAAGAAATAGGAGACGCCCGCACGTTGAGCGATTCGATATCGGACGCCGAGACGCGCCTCGGGCCGCCGGGGCCGGTCCTTCGCGAACAGATCGGTCCCTACAAGATTCTTCAGCGGATCGGCGAGGGCGGGTTTGGTTCGGTCTATGAGGCGGAGCAGGACCAGTGGGCTAGCGGCGAGAGCTCTCTCTGATCTTGCGCTCGAGTTCGCGCTGCTCGGCCTTGGCGAGACGCAGTTGTTCGGTGAGGCGCGCCATGGTCTGCCGCTTCGCGAGGAACAGATAGTTCACAACCTCGAGCAAAAAACCTACCAGCACGGAGAGGACGACCGCTTTGACGATCAGCGCCGCGTTGAGCGGACGTTCTTCGAGGGCCACGCGGGCGACCACGTAAAGCACGCCGATGGCAAACCCGTTCACGCCAATCCCCCAGCTCGCGCGGGCGACCTGCAGTTCCCGGCTGGCCTGCGAAATGTCCTGCTTGACCTGGCGCAGCGTTTCCTGAAGGGCCAGGGGATCGGCGACAACCAGCCGGAGCCCGCCGGCCCGCACGATCCGGAGTTGGGTCGAGCATTTGCCGCAGTCGATCGAAGCGCCCTCGGCGTAGCTATCCGGAACGGGAACCTCCAAACGGCAGCTGATGCATCGAGCGTTGTGAGTTTGAGTCATGGCCCCTCTTTCCTACACCCACGATGATAGGCCCACCCCGCCGGGGGATCTGCGGAGAGTGCGCTCGCGCCCGCTTCGAACGCCCTCAGGGCACGAAGGGCTCGGGCTCGGCCTTCCCGTGGTGGCACAGGAAGCAGGTGATAACCGTCTCCTTCACTTTCGGGCCGAAGTAATCGGCCTTCCTGGCCTTCATGTCCAGCACCAGCTTCATCATCCGACGCGCGTCGCCTTTGTGGGGGCGGTCATCTTTCGCCTGTTGCTGGGAGTGGCAGAACTCGCACTTCACGCCGAGCTCGGTGGTGAAATCGTCCATCGCCTTCTTCACTTCGTCGATGGTGGTGGCCTTCGAAAGCACCTGGAGGTTTTTGGGCTTGGAACCCGAGGAGATCTGAGGAGGCAGAAAGGTGAGGGTTTTCAGGAAGGAGGCGACCATGGGCTCGGGCTCAGCCTTACCTCGGTGGCACATGCCGCACGTGATGACGGCGTCCTTGGTGCGCGGGCCGAAGTAGAGGGCCTTCTTCGCCTTCAGGTTCAGCACCAGCCGGATCATGCGTCGCGCATCGGCCTTGTGGGGACGCTCGTCCTTCTCGTATTGCTCGAGCACGTGGCAGAAGGTGCACTTGACGCCGAGCTGTTCGGTGAAACCCTGCATCGTCTTCTTCAGCTCGACCTGTGTGATGGTCTTCGGAAGCACCTGAAGATTCTTGTACACGGGTCCCGCGAACACCGGCATGGCGAGGAAGCTCAGAGCGGCGCAGAGGTTTTGGATGGAACGGTTTCTCATCGGCCACAGTCTGCCTTATTGGCGTCGCGTGACGAGTGCTATGTTTCTGTCTTCATGAGTCGCCGGCGTGCCCGCCGGCAGGAGGCATTCCCATGGCAAGCAAGAAGGCCCGTGCTACAGCTGTCTCGAAGCGCCCGAACAAGAAGACCGCAGTCAAGCGCAGAGCAGTGGTGAAAGCCAGGCCCAAGGCGAAAGCCAAAGCCAAAGCGAAACCGAAGCCCAAACCGCCCCAAAGGAAAGCCGCGTCGGCGCCGAAAGCGCCCGCCGTCAAACCGATCAAAGACCGGAAGGCGCCTGAGACGCTGAGGCTCAAGTCTTTCACTCCCTCCATCACGGTCAATGACCTTTCGACGAGCCTGGCGTTCTATGTGGATGGTCTTGGTTTCATCGTGGGAGAGCGGTGGGCCGATGGGGACGTTCTGCGCGGGGTCATGCTGAAAGCAGGAACGTGCGAGCTGGGCCTTTCTCAGGATGACTGGAAGCTCGGTACCGACCGCAAGAAGGGCCAGGGCCTTCGGATCTGGTGCGACACCACGCAAGACCTCGACACCATCGTGAGCCGCCTCAAGGCGGCCGGCTTCTCGTTGACCGAAGAACCCGAGGACCGTCCCGCGTGGGGCGTGCGCAGTTTCTCCGTCGACGACCCGGACGGCTTTCACCTCACGCTCGCCCGCAACCTTTAACGGGCGAGCGTCGCCTCCAGGTTAGGGCTCGCGAACGTTCGCCACGGGGAGCGTGGCTCCTCTCGCGAGCAAGAGATCCCACGTTCCCTCCGTGAACCTCTGGTTCAGTCGGACCTCGTAGCGCCCAGGGTTTGCCGGCGCGACGAAGGTGAGTGTTCCCGTCCAGACGCCTGAAGTCTGACGTTCGAGCGCTACGTCCTGATCGAGTTCATCGAGTGGATTCGTCTGCGAGCCGTTCGCGAGCAAGCGATACCCGAGTCTGACCGCCGTGGGTGGAGGCGTTTCAAACTCGAGGGTCACAACCGCGGCCGCGACTTCGCCTGGCCACAGAGGCTCGGGAAGCGAGATCGAGCGAACCCGGGCTTTGAGGCCGGGGGGCGCAGCGGGTGGCCGCTGTTTGATCCGTACCAGTTGTCTCAGGCCATCCCCGGTCTGGACCGTCGTGACCAACGACACGCGGGGATCGGCGAGGAACCGCTCCACTGCTTTGACCGGCATGGTGCGGGAGTCGAGGTCGACAAGCGTGGCGCCGATGCTCGAAAGGAGACCCGGGTCCCCCGTCGCCTGGAAGGCTTCCGAAGTCAGACTCGACGGCCAGAGGTTCGATTCCTGCGCCATCACCGAAGGCCGCAGAGAGAAACCCAGCGGGAAGCACTCGCCGAACGACGCGAGGACAGCGCTTCGCCGCGCATATCTCGAATCCCTCCACGTGGGAAGCAGACGCTGCACGCCCCCTTCCCCCCGCACCGCGTCCGCGATCTCGAGGTCGCCTTCGAGCGAAGGCCCGTTGCCTTTCTTGACCGCCCAGACGCGCGTGCTCCAAGGGTACTGTTCTGGAAGAAGCAGCGCGTCTTGAACCATGCCGCCGAATCTGCGCATCGCGGTTGAGCCAAAGCTCCAAACGAGTGCCAGCAGCGCCAGCAGCATCGCCATTCGAGGCACCCGGCGACCCTCGAGCCATCGTATTGGAACCGCGGCGAGCGATCCGGCGCAGGCCGCCGAGCAAGCGGCGGCGAGAAAGAGAAAACGGAACACATCGGAGTTGTACCGGCCGAAGTCGACGAACAACGGGATGAGGAGCGCGACGGTTCCGGTGAGTGCGACAGTCAGGGGTCCCGAGGCGCGGAGGATGGTCAGAAGCAAAGCGAAGACGGGAAGCCACACTGTCCAGGGTCCCGCCTCTTCGCGAAAGGCCGCGGAGAAAACGGGGAGATCGCGACCACCTCTCGCGGTAACGCTGAGAGAGGTCTTGGGGAAGCTCACGTTCACGGCCTGAGAAAGACCCACGACATCCTCCGAGCGCTCATGTCGATCGGCGACGCGGCGCTCCAGGAAGTTCGTGAGGGTTCCGCCCTGCCCGAGGGCCACGAAAGCCGAGAGGCCGATCACCGCGCCCACACGCAGGGCCCGCAGGCGCCCTTGAGCCTTGAAAATGACGGGTGCTAAAGCCAGGACCGCTCCGCCAACAAGACATACCCAGTGCGTCTCGTACACAAGCGCCAATGCCGTGAGCACGAGGAAAGCGCCGAGCCGCCCCGCCCCGCGGCGGAGCGTCTTAATGTCGGTCAAAAGGATCGCTCCCGAGAAGAGCATCACGTTCGCGAGAGCGTTGTTGTTCTGGAAGGTGTCCAGGAGTCCGAGGCGGATCGAGGCGTTCACGCCAAGAAAACCAAGCGCTGCCGCGAACGCGCCGCTCGCCGCACCCATCGCACGGCCGAACACCGCGAAGACGAGGATCATCAAAGCGCCCTGGGCAAGGGCCGTTTGCCAGACGATCAGCTCGTGAAAATCCCACGGCCAGAAGAAGGACAGGCCCGCGCCCAAGAGGTCGCGGCCGTAGTGCCCCGAATAAGCGAGCTGGGGAAAGAAAGGGTTCACCGGCGGGAAGACGTCCTGTCGAAAAAGGGCGATGAGCGGCCAATGAATGAAGAAGTCATCGTCCCGCTGGGAAAGTTGCCACAGCAACGCGTAGAGGAAGGGCAGTGTTGCGATCCCGAGGACCCGCAAATCCACCGCGCTGATTCGCGGCGCGCGCGATGGGCCGCTCAAGAGCCGTAGCAAGACCGCTTCGATGCCAACCAGTCCCAAGGCGGTCCAGGAAGACGCGAGAATCCCGAAGCCCGACCGGACGAGCAGATTGAGATGGAAGAGAAATGCGGCCTGGCCGAGGACGAAACCGAGCGCCAGGCGGACGGGTAGCCCACGACCCGTCGCGGCTGCGTTCGCGAAAAGACACCCGGCGGCTCCGAGGACGATGAGCCCAAGGAGACTCACGTTGTCGCGCTCCGGTCCCGTGGCCGCGCAAGAGAGATGAAGGCCGCCGAGGCCAGCACCAGGCTCGCGAAGATGACGAACGCGAGTGCCCGGACAGAACCCGGAAGCCCCGCGCTCCTCTTCCCGAGAACCGGCTCCTCGACGGTGAGCCAGCGCTCCTGCGCGCGCGCCACCACCACGAGCGCCAGGGAATATCGGCCACCGCCGATGGCCTCGGGGACTTGAAAGGTTCGGCGCTCGCGCGAACTGGAGGCGACGTCGAGTTCCGTCTCGAGGGGCAGGACCCAGTGGACACGCATCATGTCGCCGTCGCGGTTGGGCTGCTGTTCGCTGACGTTGCGGGGCGCTTCCGTCGGAATCACGGGCTGAAAGGCGCGGAAGCCGACTTTGATCAGGTTTGCGTAATTCCAGCGCTCGGGCTCGGGGAAGTGGAGAGGCCGGCTCGCCCGGTTTTCAATCTCGATGACCAGCGTGCCTCGGACCTGGTCCACCGCGACCACCGAAACCTTGAAGATTGGATCTTCGGGAGGCGGCCCGATCGGGCGTGCGCAACCCAGCGCGCCGATGATCAACCCCCCCGCCAAAAGCCTTCGAACCCGCCGGCCCGCTTTCCGTGCCGCTTTGTGGGCTTCGCTCTCGTTCAATGGTGGCCCGCGTCTTCTGTAAGGTAGAAGGCGCGCAGTGTACAAGGCGGCGCGGGGCCGCGGCAACCGTGATCAGGCCGCGCCGAGGTGCCTGGAGTGCCCCGATTCGAAGAGGGCGATGGCGCGACCGGCCTCGGCCACCGTCTCGTCACGACAGCCGATGAACTCGAGCAGGCGGCCCACGAAGCGGCGCTGACTGCTGGGGTCGATCGCCATGGCGTTACCGAAACAGACGGAACCATACAAGTCGCGCGCCATGCACTCGGCGGCAATCGGACCACACAACCCGACGGATCGGAGCAGTTAGGACACACATAACCCTCCGCCTGTGGAATCGTCTTTCCCGCAAACGGACGCGAGGC
This sequence comes from Vicinamibacteria bacterium, assembly GCA_043754395.1. Classification (GTDB taxonomy): domain Bacteria; phylum Acidobacteriota; class Vicinamibacteria; order Fen-336; family JAGNNV01; genus JAGNNV01. Next base: position 271 of record JAYUUU010000219.1, on the reverse strand, counting down.
GTGGCGCGTTCGCCGTTTCCGCTTGAACGACGGAACCTTGTTGTGGAGCCGTACCTTCGAAAGCAACGTCTCGACCGAGACGCCTCTGATTCTTCCCGGCGACGCGTTAGCCCCGCGGCTCGTCCCTCAGAATCTCCGCCGCCGTCTCGTAGGAGCGCAGGCGCGCCGCGTGGTCGTAGATGTGGGAGACGATGATCAGCTCGTCGGCGGATGTGCGTTCGATAAAGTCGCGCATCTCGCGCGACACTGTTTTGGCGGAACCAACGAACGA
>JAYUUU010000218.1:0-1905 GCA_043754395.1 Vicinamibacteria bacterium | reverse complement strand
GCGGGCTCGGTGGCGAGGCCGACCTGGCGCGCAAGTGCCGCGGCAGGGAAGAAGCCGAAACTGGTGGTCAGCTTGAGCACATCGCCGTGGTCGTCACGGCAAGCGACCTCGAACGACACCAGACTGATGCCGCCGGAGGTCGACACATCCTTGAGCGTGACGTTCGTGATGAGTTTGTTCGGCCCTGGACGGAGGTTGCGGAAAACCGTGGCTTCTCCGTCGAGGTTCCGGAAATAGAGGCCTTCCTCGGTCTTGAGCGGCAGTCCAGTGGCAAGGGCAAGCCATCCGCAAGGCTGAAGTGCTGCTTCAAGAAGAACGGCCCAGGGCATGAGGCCCCGGCCATCTTCGAAATACCAGGCGGAAGCGGGAACGTCATACTCCGCGACCACTGAAGCGCCCTTCTTCGCTTCGCCCGAATCGGCGTTCAGCGTGTGCACCCGCGAGAAGAATTTGTAGGGCGGGGAAGGCAACCGCGAGAGACGGCGCGTCCCGTCGAAGGGAATGTACGAAGGACCGAAGGCATCGCTCGGCTTGCCGATGGCGGTGACGAGGATCGCGACGTCGTCGAAAGCCTTCTTCGCCGGCTGCGCGGCCGTGAGGGATCGCATCTCGGTTTCGATGGGCAAGTCGCGCGACATTGGCACGTCCGCGGCCAGGCGCACGCCGAGACGCTGCGCATGGAACGCTTTCACTCCGTCGACCGTGCAGAGCAAGTCGGCGATGAGCGTTGGCTCGGGGCCGTCGTGCACTTCGGCGACAAAGATCTCGTAGACGAGCTTCCGCGATGACGGTAGAGCCTGCCCGCGGCACCGCAGCTTGTAAGTCATCTCCGGCACCGGCTCGAAGCGCCAGCCGTCCTTGTCGAGGGTGAAGCCGAGTGCGGTCAGGTAGAAGGCCATCGCCTGCAGACATCCCTCGAACATCAGTGTGCCGGGCATGCAGGGGTCGTTCTTGAAATGCCCCTTGAAGAACCAGTCGTCGTCGTGAAGGTCCAGAATCGCGCGCATGTAGCCGCGGCCCCACGGTCCGCCTGAGGTGTCGATGGCTTCGACTTCATCGATGAGGAGCATGTCGCCCGAGGCGATTCGCGCGGTCATTGTGTGGGTGAGCGCGCGCAGGTGCGTATGTCCGAAAGCGTCGCGGATCCGGCCCTCGGAGAAGGCGATGACGTCCTCGCGTGAATACGACTCGCGCGGCTGCGTTCTCGGCCGATCGAGTCGAAGGGACGCGAGGGTCTCGGGCTTCTCGTCGGTGGCGTTCCACAGGATGCCGCCGGTGTTCTTGAGCTCTTCGTAGGTGAAGAAGCCGGCCTGACCGTTACGGACGCTGAGTTGAGGCCGCGTGGGCGCATTCGGGCCCGAGGTCCACGAGTCGTAGTGGAAGAAGAAGAGCCGGACCGCGCCCTGGTTCGCGTGACCGTCGACATGGATGTCGTAGCGGACGGTTTCGCCCTTGAGCGGAAGCGAACCGTGATAGGTCAGGTCGCAACCGAGGAGGCGATAGACACGCTCGCCTTTGTTTTCGAAATCGACGCCGAGCCACGAGATCGCCATCAGGTCGGCCTGGCCGGACTCGATGAGGATGCCGCCCGGCATGCGGTTGTCGTGGAGGTAAAACGTCTGCGAACCCACGTCCGTCTCGGTGATGATGGAGCCTTTGCCCATCGACCGCGCCTCGCCCTTGATCGACATCACACGATCGGCGAGAAGCAGCGGCGGCTCGGGCATGCGGACCTGCAGGGCGTACTGGGCCTGGCCCTCGAACTTCGGCCCGAAGATCTCGGAGATTCGGCCGGAGGCGTGGATTTCGAGGTCGGCGCGTGAGAAGAGGGGTTGGGTTGGTAGGGACTCCGGTAGGGGTTGCTTCGGACCGTCGGCCAACGGAGTGGGTCCTCGCAATGACGTG
>JAYUUU010000217.1:0-3072 GCA_043754395.1 Vicinamibacteria bacterium | reverse complement strand
CGAGATCGATCAACGGAACACTCACGTGAAGCCCGGGACCCAAATTCTTGAGGTATCGGCCGAGCCGGACGATGCCGCCTCGTTGGTTTTCGGGAATGACCACCACCGACTTCGCGATCATGACCACCATGATCAGGAAGAAGAGCCCGAAAACGACGACGGCAGGATTCTCTATGGGCATGCTCAACTTTACTCAGGGTCAGTTCCGCCTTCGACTACTCAGGAAGGAAGTACAGACCGCCCTCGTCGTGGACGGCTTTCCACGCCGGGTGCTGGGCGAGTTTCCCCGAAACCGCGAGGGTCGCAAGGGGCAGCGCCACGAGGCGTTCAATCGCGGCCTTCAACTCGCCGACACCCTTTTTAGGCCCCACCCCGGCGCGGATCACAAGAGCCTCCGCATCGGGCTCAAAACGAAGAAGAACGCCGTGGGTCTTGCGGACATTCGTGATGAGCGCGCCAAGAAGGGGCCGGGCGATCCTTCGCACGTCGGCCTCGTCGAGCGCCCTGAACGTGATGATGTCGTCCACATGGTTCAAAAACTCGGGCCGGAAGAACCGGCGAAGGTCCGCGCGGCCACGGTGGCCACCGCCTCGTCCTGGCCGATCAGCTTCGACTTGAGGTGCGCTTCGAGCTTGAGCAGGCGCTGGTCCGCCACTGGGGCAAGGACCTCGCGCCGCGATCGGTCTGTCGTGGGTTCACGACGGGCCGCAACACTCCTGATCGATCTCGCGGCCGCGGCTTCCACGCGGTCGGCGAGATCAGGGCCGAGGCCATGAGCGACCAGCAGGGATGAGATCACCGGGTCGGGGTCGCGCAGGAGGACACTCAGGAGATGAAGGCTGTTCGACGCATTGCCCGCGGAGAGTGTCTCCGCGCGCGCGAAGGCTGCCTTCGCAACCGTGCTTCGCGACATCATCCCCTTCGAACGCGAGGATTTGCGCTTGACCCGGCTCCGAAGGTCGCGACGCAGCACGCGCGTTGAGACCCCCGCCGATTCGAAAAGGTCGGCGATCGCCGCCTGCTCGCCACCGACCTGGCCGATTTGACCGGCACTGAATCCGAGATCCTTGAGCACCTTCAAGTTCGCCTTGTCGAGACTCAGAAGCCCCATCAGCAGGTGAGGGCATTCGATCTTGGCGTAGCCCGCCGCACCCGCCTCGGTGGCGGCGATTCTCCACGCCACAGCCAGGCCCGGCGACGTTTCACTCATGAATTCAGCTCCTGCATGCGCCCTCGTCGAGGAGGGCGATCTTAGACGCGGCAGCGTTAGGATGCGCTCTTCATGGCAAACGTCCTTTTCAACGAACGCGCCGACAAGATCCGCCGCCAGGTCCTCTCCCCCGCCGGTTTCTGGTTCTATCTGTGGAAGGAGCTTCCCCTCGCCGCCTTCGCGGGACTGCGTCTGCGATCGCTAGATGAAGGGGGCTGCACGGTCATCCTGCTCGGCGGCTGGCGAACCCAGAATCCGTTCCGGTCGACTTATTTCGCCGCCCAGGCGATGGCCGCCGAAATGTCCACGGGGGCGCCCGCCATGGTTCTCGCGCGCGGAAGCGAGGCGAAGGTTTCAATGCTCGTTACATCGATTCGCGCGCGTTTCACCAGGAAGATCGCGGGGACTTCCCAGTTCACGTTTCGGGACATCGGCGACATGGCAGATGTCGTGGAACGCGCGGGGCAAACCGGTGAACCCGCCACGTTCCTGGCGCGGTCGATCGGCAAGAACACCGCGGGGGACGTAGCTTCGGAATTCGAAGTCGAGTGGAGCTTCAAGCGGCGCGACTGAGGCATTTGTAGGCGCGGGGAAAAAGCCGCAGAATCCTCTGGAACCAAAGGCCCGGGCCTCTCGTATTCGCTAGGAACGGGACTCTCTTTAAACGGGAGCCGCTTCGCCCCCTGATGATCTTCACTTCTTCCAACCTCGAGGCTTTCCGGATCGCCCTGTCGTCGATCCTGGCCCACAAGCTGCGCTCGTTTCTGACCCTGATCGGCATCATCATCGGCGTCGCCTCCGTGGTGGTGGTGGGCGCAAGCATCTCAGGGCTCAACACGTATGTGATCGAGCGCGTCTCCAAAGTCCTGGGCGTCAATCACTTCATGGTCGCGCGGATGGCTGGAAACAATGTCACCGAAGCGCAGTGGGAGAAGATGGATCGCCGCAACAAACGGATCGACTGGCTCGACGTCGACTGGGTCGAGGGTCACTGCGAGAACTGCGCCGAGGTGGGCGCTCAGGCCAACCAGAGGCAGGATCTCAAGAAGGGCAGCATCGAACTTCTCGGGACGCAGATCGCCGGGGTCACCGCCAACATGGCGGTGATCGAGGACAAGACGATTGAGGAAGGCCGCTTCCTTCTGCCCCACGAGGTCGAGAATCCCATGGCCGTGGTCGTCCTGGGCATGGATGTCCGCGACAAGTTCTTCGTGGGTGAGGCCGCTATCGGCAAGATGCTCAAGATCCGCGGACTCGACTTCAAGGTGGTGGGCGTGGAGGCCCGGCGCGGCTCGATGTTCGGGCAGTCGCTCGACAATCACGTCTACATTCCGATCTCGACCTTTCAGCGAATGTACGGGCACCGGCCGCAGATGCAACTCCACGGCCTCGCTCCGGGCGACGACCGGTTCGACGACGCGATCGACGACGCACGGGTGGCTCTTCGAACAAGGCGAAAGCTGCGAGGCAACGCGGACGACAACTTCGGCCTGGTCAACGTCGGCGAGGTGAAGGGCGAGGTCGATCAGTTCACGGGTGCTATCGCCATGGTGGTCACACCTATCACGTTGATTTCCCTGGTCGTGGGCGGCATCGTGGTCATGAACATCATGCTTGTAAGCGTGAACGAGAGGACATTCGAAATCGGCCTGCGCAAAGCCCTCGGAGCGCGACGCAAGGAGATCCTCATCCAGTTTCTGATCGAGTCGGCGGTGCTGTGCGCGATCGGCGGCGTGCTCGGCCTTTTGCTGGCGGCGGTTCTCTCCGGGGTGGTGCGCGCGGCGACCCCCATTCCCATGACCATCACCACCGGCTACATCCTGCTCTCGCTCTTCGTCTCGAGCGTGGTCGGCCTCATCGCG
>JAYUUU010000216.1:0-8884 GCA_043754395.1 Vicinamibacteria bacterium | reverse complement strand
GAGTTCGACCTCGATCAGGCGGCCCTCGCCATGACCCCCTACGTCGAGGCCGGACTCACCACCTTCGACATGGCCGACCACTACGGCTCGGCCGAGGTCATCGCCGGCATGTTTGGAGGCGATGGAGTCGAGCGGCTGACGAAGTGGACACCGAAGCCAGGGCCGGTGTCGCGGGACGACGTGCGCGAGGCCGTGCAACGATCCTTGACCCGCCTCCGCGCCGATCGTATCGATCTGCTTCAGTTCCATGCGTGGACCTGGGCCGACCCCTCGTGGCTCGACGCCCTCTTTCATCTGCAGGACCTCAAACGCGAGGGGCTGATCAAACACATCGGCGTCACCAACTTCGACGCCAACCACCTGCGCCTCGCGGTGCGGACCGGCATCGAGATCGTTTCGAATCAGGTCTCGTTCTCGTTACTCGACGCCCGCGCCGCCGCCTCGTTGTCCGACTTCTGTCTCGCCCACGACGTTCGTCTCCTCGCATACGGAACGCTCCTCGGCGGTTTCCTGACCGAAGCGTGGCTTGGGCAGGCCGAACCCGATTGGGACACCCTCGGCACCTGGTCGCAGATGAAGTACGGCCGCTTCATCCGCACCGCGGGCGGGTGGGAGGCGTTCCAGCAACTTCTCAGGCGCATCGACGAGGTGGCGACGAAGCACGGGGCGCCCATGGCCGCGGTGGCGTCGCGGTGGGTTCTCGATCATGAGGCGGTGGCCGCCGTCATCGTGGGGACGCGCTTGTCGAAGTCGGCCCACATCGACGACACGCTTCGGATCTTCGGACTGACCCTCGACGAGGAGGACCGCAAGACCCTCGCCAAGGGACGCAAGTACCTCAAAGCCTTGCCGGGGGACTGCGGTGACGAATACCGCAAGCCCCCCTTCCTCACGGCATCGGGCGATCTGTCCCACCACTTCGATGCCCTGCCGCCTCCCTACCCCGTGAAACCGGGGGTGAAAGGACGGACGCTCGTCCTGTCGGGAACCACGTGGGAGCCTCTGGCCGGCTTCTCTCGCGGCCATCGGCTGGATGATCGGATCTGGATCTCCGGCACCACCGCGACCCACGGTGAACGCGCGATCGGCGGAAACGACGCAAAAGCGCAGTTCCATTTCATCATCGACAAAATCGAAGGTGCTTTGATCTCGCTCGGAGCCACCCTCGAGGACGTCGTGCGAACGCGCGTGTTCGTCAGGAACGTCTGCGACTGGGAGGATGTGGCGCGGGCCCACGGCGAGAGGTTCCGCCGCATCATGCCCGCGAACACGCTGGTTCAGGCGGGCCTCATCGGCGACGAATACCTTGTGGAGGTGGAGGCCGAGGCGGTGGTGAGCGGGTAGGCGCCTACCTCCCGAGCAGCCGACCCTCGGGCGAAGCGCGGTCGAGGCGATCGAAGGTTTCGTAAACGAGTTTCGAGATCTCGCGAATCGCGTCTTCTCCATCCGGATCATTGCGGAGCGCGGTAGTCATGATGGCCGCGGCGTAAGGTCGATACTTCAAATCAACCAGGCCGGTCGCAGTCCGGACTCCTTCGAGCGACCCGGGCTTATCGAGAATGGTGAGACCGCTCGGCAAGGGATCGCGGAAACCCGTCGACTTCGAAACTCCGACGACCTCGCGCAGATCGTCGGCCAGTGGCTGGGGAAGGCCGTCGGCCTTTCGGATGACTTCGATCAGGCGCACCATCTCCTGCGGCGTCGACACGTTCTCCTCACCCCGGCGGGCCGCGGCAAGGTCGATCATCCGCCGGCGAAACCTGGTCTGCCGCAGACCCAGCACGTTCAGCCGCGCGTTCACTGACGGCAGCGTGACCTCGTCGATGAGGATGTTCGTGGCCGCGTTGTCCGACAGCGACATCATCAGGATCGCGAGATCGCGCACGGTGAGTTGCGCCTTGTCCGAGAGCAGGGGAAGGACGCCGCTTCCACCCGCGCGGACCTTCGGCAGCGTCCGAAGCGAGTGAAGATCGATCTTCCCGGCCGCGGCCTGCTGGTAGAGCTCATAGATCAGGGCGAGCTTGATCGACGACGCCTGCGGGAAGACCACATCACCGCGGATCTCGATCGTCCGACCCGTCGCGAGGTCCTTCACCACAACTCCGAGAACTCCATCGAGGCGACTCTCGACCTCCGCGATCCGCACCCGCAGCTTCTCGAACAGAGCCGCTTCGACCGGAGGCGGCGGCGGCGTCTGGGCCGATATCGAGCCGGCCATGGCCAGCAGGAGGACGGCAGCAACCGGAAACGAACGTCTCGGAGTCTCTACCATGCCCACACCATACGATGGCTTGCCGCGGCCCGGATGGTCTGTTTTACATTACCAGAGTAATATGTCGAGGTGTCCCTCGCCCAATCTCGACTCACGGCCCAGGGCCAAATCTCCGTGCCCGCCGAGGTGAGGCGTCGGCTTGGCGTTGGGCCAGGGTCGCTCATCGACTGGGAGGTCGAGGACGACGCCATCGTGGTCAGGCGTGCGGGCGCTTCCACCTCGCGGGACCTTCATGAGGCCCTCTTCGGGAAGCCCCCGAAACGGCGGACTCTGAAGGAACTCAAGGCCGGCATAGGCCAGGAGATGAAACGCCGCCATGCGCGCAGTTGACACGAACCTGCTGGTTCGGATCGCCACGCGCGACGACTCGGCCCAGGCCGAGGCCGCCGAGAACTTCATCGCTGCAGGAGCCTGGGTGTCACATCTGGTCCTCGCGGAGTTCATATGGGTCATGCGATCGGTCTATTCACTCGGACCGCGCGAACTGGCCGCCGCCATAGAGTTGCTGTTGAACCACGAACGTCTCGTCCTTCAGGATGCGGGAACCGTCCGCCACGCGCTCGCGGCATTCCGGAAACGGCCTTCCGTGTCCTTCTCCGATTGCCTGATCCTCGAAATCGCTCGAAAGGCCGGGCATGCACCGCTCGGCACCTTCGATTCGGGCCTCGGAAGACTGCCCGGCGCCCAGAAGATCTAAGAAGCTGCGGGGCGGCGGTCGATCGCAGACACCGCCCCGAACACTGCGAGGCCCACGAACACGCCGATCGTGCCGGGGATCATCGGGTTCGTGTGGTACTGAGTGATCTTGAAGGCGAGCATCGAATAGAACACGACGAGCGCCACCACCGAAGACACGAACGCAGCGCGGGTGGATTGGCTCTTTGAGTAGATCCCGAAAGCGATGGACGGCACCACCGCGGCAGTGAACGCGAGGATGCCGTTGAACGCGAAGATGATCACGGACAACGAGGGCGACACGATCTGACGCCAGGCGAGAAGCGAGGCGATCGGCGCCAGCAACACGAAGAACATGCGGGCGAGGCGCAGGGGTTCGACTTCACGAAGGCCGAGGAAGTGCAGCACCGGGCCGACCACGTCCTGCGAGAAGATCGTGGAGAGGGCGAGGATGATGGCCTCGAGGGTCGAGAAGCCGGCGGCCAGCACACCAACCATCACGATCGCCCTGACCATGGGGGAATAGTGGGTCACGAAGTAGGTCGCCATCACGTTGTCCGGCGTCATTCCCGGGGGCGCGCCGAGTTCGAGGCGGGCATATAAGCCCGCGACGAGGACCATCTTGAAGAGGAAGACGAACGCCGACGCCGAAACCAGGTAGGTATTCACCTCGCGCTCGCTCCGAAGGTAGAGCGACTTGACGATGAGGTGAGGGAGAAGGGCGGTGACCGCCCCGATCACGAACTGGGCGACCACGGTTTCGAACATGTCGCGATAGAGATCGCTTGCCGGATTGACGCTGTCCGCAAAAAACGGCCCGACCGAACGCAGCTTGTCGAAGAATGCGGGAACGCCGTCGGCGAAGTGGTTAGCACCCGAGAGGATCATCAAAAGGGCGAGGAAGGTCATCATCACCGCCTGAAGGGCGTTCGTCAGGATGTGGGTGGACGTGCCTCCGAGAAAGATGTAGGCGCAGGTGAAGACGACCACGAAGATCGCGGCTGGCATGATGGGCACGGTGAGGCCGATCGAAATCACCTGGGCCAGGGAGACCACGATCAGCACGACATAGGCGACCTGAAGGAGGGAGATGCAGCCGAAGAAGACTCTCAGGGGACGGCTCTTGAAGCGGTCGCCCACCCACTGGGCCACGCTCAGCGCTTCGAACTTCTCGCCGATCCGGCGGAAACTCTTGCTGAAAAGCGCCAGCCCGAAGAGGAAGCCGGCGGTCGAGGACAAGGCGATGGCGACGAAAGCGGAGTATCCGTAGAGCCACACAAGGCCCGGATTGATGACAAAAGTGGTCGAGCTCACCGCACCTGCCGCGGCCGCCATTCCGATCAACAAGGGATGGCGCGAGCGTTCGCCGATCGCGAAAACACGGAAGGAGGGCGCCCGCTTCGCATAAGCGGAAGCTCCCGCCATCAACAGGACGTAGCCAAAGACGGCGAGCCAGGTGAAAGTCGACTCGGGCATCGGCCCGGGAGCTTACGCGCGAGAAGCGCTTCAAAAAAGTGGTCGCTCCGGACCCGGTCGCTATAATCGCCGGATGCCCGTCACGCGCTTCGTTCTCGCGATTTCCGCTGCTCTCCTCGTCGCTTCCTGCGGCGCGCCCCCCTCCCAGATGAACACCCAGGCGCCCGACTTCGATCTGCCAAACCTCGCGGGCGGCAAGACGTCCCTCGCCTCATATCGCGGCAAGGTAGTGGTGGTGGATTTCTGGGCCACCTGGTGCACGCCCTGCATCAAGGAGATCCCCGAGTACACGGATTTCTACGCGAAGAACAAGTCGAAGGGTGTCGAGATGGTTGGCGTTGTTTTCGACTCCGGCGAGCCTGCCCAGATCCAGGAGTTCCTCCAAAAGACGAAGGTCGCTTATACGCAGCTTCTTGGAACCGACGACCTCCTCGAGAAGTACAAAGCCAACCAGGGCTTTCCCACCACGTTCGTGATCGGAAAGAAGGGCCAGATCGTGAAGAAAGTCCTCGGATCCCCGCCCGGAAAATTCGAAGGACTGCAAAAAGCCGTCGAGGAAGCCCTCGCCGCAACCGAATAAGGAAACATGTCTCTCACGCAAGAAACCATCCTCGAAACTCTCAAGGGCATCCAGGACCCCGACCTCCACAAGGACATCGTCACCCTCGGATTCATCAAGGACGTCAAGATCAACGGGGGAATGGTCGGGTTCACAATTGAACTCACCACTCCAGCGTGCCCGGTCAAAGACCAGATGAAGGCGCAAGCCGAAAGCCTGGTCGGTGCTTTGCCTGGAGTCACCTCCGTGTCGGTCAACATGACGGCTCAGGTGCGCTCGCGCGGCGGCATGACCTCGCAGGCGATTCCCGGGATCAGGAACGTGGTCGCGGTGGGTGCGGGCAAGGGCGGCGTCGGGAAGTCGACCACCACCGTGAACATCGCCATCGCCCTCGCCCAGAAGGGCGCGCGCGTGGGTGTGATGGACGCGGACGTCTACGGCCCGAACGTGCCTCAGATGCTGGGCATCGAGATGGAGCCGGGCGCCATCGAGCTCACCGCCGACCAGAAGATGATCCCGCCAATGGCCCACGGAATAAAGGCGCTCTCAATCGGCATGCTGGTGCCGAAAGACCAGGCGGTGATCTGGCGCGGCCCGATGCTGCATAGCGCGGTTCAGCAGTTCATGCGCGACGTCGCCTGGGGCGAACTCGACTATCTGCTCGTCGATCTCCCTCCGGGCACCGGCGACGTGGCGATCTCGCTCGCGCAAAGCGTCGGTGTCGCCGGTGCGGTCGTGGTGACGACGCCCCAGGGCGTCTCGGTCTCCGACGTGCGCAAGGCGATCATGATGTTCCAGAAGCTCAACATCCCCGTGCTCGGCGTGGTCGAGAACATGAGCTACTTCGCCTGTCCGCACTGCAACGAGCGCACCGAGATCTTCGGCAAAGGCGGCGGAGCCTCCATCGCGAACGATCTCAAGATCCCACTTCTCGGCGACGTGCCGATCGACACCCGCGTGCGCAGCGGAGGCGATGAGGGAATGCCGGTGGTCGTGGCCGCACCCGACTCTCCCGCGGCCCAGGCGTTCTCGGCGGTGGCGTCGAAGGTCGCGGCAAGGATCTCGATGCAGGCGATGCGGACACTGCGGATCATCGAGTCGGACTAGGACTAAAATCTTAAGAGAAACCAGACTACGGGCCGACGGACCGGCCGGTGTATGGTCCTCAAAAGAGGGACTTTTGGCGGCCTTTTTGAGAGGTTGCGCCTGCCCCGATTTGGAGATTCACGAGACCCCATGACTGTGTCACGACGCCTTTCCCTGTGGGCTTTGCCCGCTCTGGTTCTCTTCTCGGCCGCCTGCGGCGAGGACACGACGACCTCGCCGACCGACACCAGCACGACCACGACGGCGACGGCGACGGTTACCGCTACCGCCAATCCATCCACGGTGAGTGCGGGCGCCTCGTCCGACGGGGCCTACACGTGGAGCGGTTCATTCGTGGCGACGATCGCCAACACCAACACCTCTCCGCTCACCATCAGGTCGATCACCGCCGACTTGCAGCAGTCCTCGGCCGGCATCGTGATCACGCCGGCCGCCGGCACCGACGAGGTCTTCCGGTTTGACGTGCGCGCGCCGGGGAACCGGGTGGACGTGAACTCCAGCATGGCGATTCCCTTCACCTTCTATTACACCCTTCCAAACGGTGGACGCGAAGCGGTCGTCAGTCTCGCCTTCAGTGTGGCCACCGATGCGGGCGCCTCAGGGTCTGTGACCACGACGGTGAACCTTCAGTGAGATCTGCCGCACTGGCGTCGGCACTGCTCCTCGTGAGCCAGGCCGCGGGCGCTGCTCAACCCGCGGCGTTCAGGCCGGCCTCGCTTCAGAACATCGCCGCTATCACCGGCGCAGCCCAACCTGCGGCGGTCGTCGCCGGCGACTGGAATAACGACAAGCGCATCGATCTCGCGGTCGCCGATTCCGCGAACAATCGCGTCTCCGTGGTGCTCGGCGACGGGACGGCCTCCTTCATCCAGGCCATCGATTACGCGGTGGGTACGACACCCATCGCGCTTTCCGCGGTCGATCTCAACCTCGACGGAACCACGGATCTCGTGGTTCTAAACCGCGACAGCCGGACCGTGACGATCCTCGCGGGCGATGGCGCGGGCTTCACTCTGGCGCGGACAGTGGCGCTCGGCGGATCGGGCGCCCTCACGCATCTCGCGGTCGGCACGTTCGACGGCGACACCCTCCCCGACCTCGCCATCGCCAGCACGGGGGCCACGTCGATCCAGATCTTCCAGGGCGACGGTGCTTACAACTTCTCGCCCTTGAGCCTCCTCACCTCTCCTATCGACATCTCCTTCATGGCCACCGCCGACCTCGACGGGAATGCGAAGTCCGACCTGGTGGTGGGCAGCCGCAACGCCGCCCGCGCCTGGGTGTACATGGGTGGGGCCGCGGGCCTCGGCGCGCCGCGTCAGTATCCGACCGGGAGTGAGCCGAGTGCAGTCGCCTTTTCCGACTTCAATGCGGACACTCGGCTCGACATCGCCATCGCGAACCGCGGTTCGGCCGACGTCACGGTTCTCCTTCAAAGCGCCACCGGAAATTTCAGTTCGCTCACCCTGCTGAAGGTCGCCGCCGACCCGGTGGCGATCGTGGCCCTCGATCTCAATGTCGATGGCGCGCGCGACGTGGCCACCGCGAGCTTCAGCACCGGCGAGATCACCGTGGGCCTCGGAGACGCGCGAGGCGGGTTTACTACCGGAACCGCGATCCCAGGCCGCGCCTCCACCCAGACTCTCATCGCCGCGGATGTGACCGGCGACGCTCAGCCCGACCTCATCGCCACGAGTGCCGGGGCCACCAGCATCGCGATCCTCGTGAACGCGGGCTCGGGCAGGTTCACGGCGAGCGGAACGCACCGGGTCGGGTCCCAGCCGATCTCGATCCAGACCGGCGACGTCGACCGGAACGGAACACCCGACGTGATCACATCGAACTATGCGGCAGCGAGTGTCTCGGTCCTTCGCTACAGATCACCCGCGGGCTTCCTGGCTTCGGCCCAGTTCGACTCGGGCGGCGCCAATCCCCTGAGCTCCGCCCTCGCCGACCTAGACGGTGACGGAAATCTCGATATCGCCCTCGCGAATTTCGGCGGCGGCACCGTCTCCTTGCTCCGCGGTGACGGCAATGGCCTCTTCCGCGCGCCGGTGGCGGTGATCAGCGGCCTGGTTCAGCCCCGCGCCATCGTCGCAACCCGGCTCAACGCCGACGCCCTCCCCGACCTCGTGGTCGCGGTGGAGGACACCGACGAAGCGATCTCGTACATCAACGCGGGCGGAACGTTCCGCAAGGGCTCCGCCGCCAAGATCGGGGGTTCGACGTTTGCCCTTGCCGCAGGCGATCTCAATGGCGACGGCCTGATGGATATCGCCTCGGTGAACGCGCAGGATGACAATGTCTCGATACTCCTCGGCGACGGCAACGGCGGCCTCGCCGCCAAGACCGCGGTGGTCGTGGGCGTGCGCCCTCTCGGCCTCGTCATCGCCGACTTCAACCGCGATGCGCGGATGGATATCGCGGTGGCGGTGAGCGGTGCGGCTGCGGTGCGTGTCCTGACCGGCGATGGTTCGGGCGGTTTCACGGCGGGCGCGGGCCTTCCCGTCGAAGGTCAACCTCGTTCTCTGGTCGCCGCCGATTTCGACGGTGACTCGATTCTCGACCTCGCGGTCGCGAACCAGGGTTCGAACTCGGTCTCGGTCCTCAAGGGCGATGGCCGGGGCGGATTCGCCGCGGCGGTGCGCTTCGTTGTCGGCTCGCAGCCGGTGAGCATCACGGCCGCTGATCTCAATGCCGACGGTCGCATCGATCTCATCGTCGCGAACCTCGGCGGCGACACCGTGACGGTGCTTTTCGGCAAGGGTGACGGCAGCTTCAACTGATTGAACGCG
>JAYUUU010000215.1:0-4111 GCA_043754395.1 Vicinamibacteria bacterium | reverse complement strand
TGCGAGACATGGGGTTCACGATCCTCGAGGACGGGCGCGTGCCCCAGAAGCGCTACGCTTCCGTCACGGCGGGCGACGTCGTTGTACTGCCCGCCTTCGGCGTGACCGTTGACGAGATGAAGTACCTGCGCGGTCTCGACGCGTTGCTCATCGACACCACCTGCGGAAGCGTTCTGAACGTATGGAAGAACGTCTCGAAGTACGCGCGCGACGGCTTCACCGTGGTGATTCATGGCAAGCACTATCATGAAGAGACCCGCGCCACCGCATCGCAGGCTCTCCTCCATCCCCAGGGCGCTTACCTGTGCGTGCGCGACGAAGCGGAGACCGAGATCGTGTGCCAGTTCGTTCGCGGCGATCTTTCCCGTGAGGACTTCATGGCCCGCTTTTCCCAGGCAGTCAGCGAGGGCTTCGATCCTTCCACCCATCTCGAGCGCATCGGCCTCGCGAACCAGACGACAATGCTCATGAGCGAGAGCCTCCGTGTGCAGGAGATGCTCCGCCGCGTCTACGTCGAGCGTTATGGCGCCTTGGAAGCAGCCAACCGGTTTCGCTCATTCGACACCATTTGCAGCGCCACCCAGGACCGGCAAGACGCAGTCCTCAAGATGTTCGAGGAGACGCCGCCCGACGTGATGCTGGTGATCGGCGGCTACAACAGCTCGAACACTCAGGCTCTCGTCCGGATTTGCGCGAAACGATGCCCTACCTATTATGTGGAGTCGCCCGAGTGCATCGACCCCACGACGGGAGCCTTGACCCACCGGCTTCTGGGCGCCCCGTCGAGCGAGGTCATCTTGAACTGGCTGCCAAAAAAGCAGGGCCGCCTGACCCTGGGCGTCACCGCCGGTGCGTCGACCCCCGACAGCGTGGTCGCGAAGTCGATCGAACGGATTCTCACTTCACGTGGAGCCGGCACAGTCGATCTACGCGCGGTGGCAAGCGCCGCCTGAAACGCGGCTAAAATCAACTTCTTTACGACACTCTGGAGATACATTCTTGGCGAACGCGACGTTGGACGCACTGAAGGCCCGCATCGACTCGGGCGAGGCCCGGGTTGGAATTCTCGGGCTTGGCTACGTGGGCCTGCCTCTGGCCGTGGAGTTTGGCTCGGCGGGCCTCAAGGTCACCGGGTTCGATCTCTCGGAGTTCAAGGTCAACAGTCTGAACAAGGGCGAGTCCTATATCCAGGACGTCGAGACCGCGCGGCTCAAGGCCCTTGTTGATAAGGGAACCGTCCAGGCCACCACGGACTTCACGAAGATCAGCGAGTGCGACGCCCTCATCATCTGCGTCCCGACGCCGCTGTCGAAGACCAAGGATCCCGACCTCTCGATGGTGGTCTCGGCCACCCGGAAGATCGCCGACAACATGCGCGCGGGCCAGCTGGTGGTCCTCGAGAGCACCACCTACCCGGGCACCACCGACGAACTGATCCTGCCCATGCTCTCCGAAAAGGGTCTCAAGGTCGGCGTCGATTTCTTCCTCGCCTTCTCGCCCGAGCGCGTCGATCCCGGCAACCCGAAGTTCCACACCCACAACACCCCCAAGGTCATTGGCGGCATGACGCCCGCCTGCGGTGATGCGGCGAAGACGCTCTATCTGAAGGCCATCCAGAAGATCATCGTGGTGTCTTCGCCTCGGGCCGCGGAGATGGTGAAGCTTCTCGAGAACACCTTCCGGAGCGTCAACATTGGCCTCGTGAACGAGGTGGCGCTCATGTGCCGCCGCCTCGACGTGAGCGTGTGGGAAGTCATCGATGCCGCGGCCACGAAGCCCTTCGGTTTCATGCCCTTTTATCCGGGCCCCGGCCTCGGCGGACACTGCATCCCGATCGATCCGCTCTACCTCTCATGGAAGCTCAAAACCCTCAACTACCGCGCTCGCTTCATTGAGCTCGCGAGCGAGATCAACGCCGGGATGCCTGAGTACGTGGTCGAGCGTCTTGCCGAGGCCCTGAACGACCGCGAGCGGAGCCTGAGAGGAAGCCGCATCCACATTCTGGGCGCCGCCTACAAGAAGGATATCGAAGACGTTCGCGAGTCTCCTGCCGTGGACTTCATCAAGATCCTCCAGTCGAAGGGCGCCAAAGTGACCTACACGGACTCCTGGGTCCCCACTCTCGAGCACGAAGGCATCGACCTCAAGTCGATCGATGCCGTCCCCGCGGTGGACACCGCGGACGCCGTGGTCATCATCACCGACCACTCCAACGTGCCCTACGCCGACCTCGTGAAGCGTTCGAAGCTCGTGCTCGACGCACGCAACGCGACGCGGGGCATCGACTCGCCCAACCTCGTTCGACTCTAAGCACGTCTCCGAGCGCGGTCGCGGAACAAAGTTGAACCTCCCGAACGCGCTTACCGCCCTCAGGATCTTCCTGGTCCCGTGGCTCGTGGTGCTTTTGCTGACCCGGACGGAGTGGGGGTGGTTTCTCGGCCTCGTGGTGTTCACCATCGCGGTGATCACCGACTACTTCGACGGGTGGTTCGCGAGGCGCCGGAACGAGCAGACGAAGCTCGGGGCCATGCTCGACCCGCTCGCGGACAAACTGTTGCTCTCCGCCGCCTTCATCTCGCTGATCGAGATGGAAATGGCGCCCGCGTGGATCGTGGCTGTGATCATCGGCCGCGAATTCGCCGTCACGTGGCTCAGGAGCGAGGCGCTCGGCCGCGGAATCGTCATGTCGGCCTCGGTGGCGGGGAAGGCGAAGACGGTTTCCCAGATCGTAACGATCTACGTGATGCTGCTGGCCCTGCGGATCCCCGCCTTCCAGATCCTGGTGGCGCCTTCCCTCTTCGTGGCTTTAGGCCTCACCCTGTATTCGGGGTTCGACTACTTCCGCCATTTCTCCCGCGGCAGCGCCAAGAGCCAATAAAAAAGGAGCGGGTCACCCCGCTCCTTTTCACCAGGGCCTTGAGCCCAGGGACTACGGCTGCAGAAGGACCCTGTCGCCGACGATGATCTCTTCGCGCGCATAGACAAGACGCGCGACCGAGAAGTTCTCGCGCACCGCGACCACTACCGCGGCGGCCAGGGGACGCTTGGTGACGCTGTCGTTCGGGTCGCCCTGACGGTAGACGGTGAGAACGCGGCCGACCGAGAGGCCCGCGCCCGTGCCCATGTCGATGCCCACGACCGTGCCCGTGCCCGAAGTCACGGATTTGTCATCGATGTCGACGAGGTAACCCGGGGTGCGTCCGCCCTCGAGGGACATGTCTCCACCCTCGACGACCACGCGGCGCTTGACCAGCGGTGACTCCACCTCGGTGAAGGGGCGGAGGTAGTCACCCACCAGGACCTCGCGGCCCGCAGCCTCGACGACCGCGCGGGCGCTGCCCTCTCCGACAAGGAGGATGCGCGCGATGCCCGTGGTCTCGATGCGATAGCCGACCTTCTTGCCGGTGGCGGGGTGCTTGATCGCGCGGGAGCGGCGGTGAATGGTGTAAAGATCACCCGCCTTGAGGCCGGCGTTGGCGCCACGATTGAGGTAGAGATACTCACGCGGGCCGAGCGCGATCTTCTCGATGAGCGTGCCGTTTTCGGCTTCCATGCCCTTGACCTTGACGCTCTCGTCTTCGATCGAAGCCGAGATGTAGCCGGCGTAGCGAACCGTGTCGGCGGACGCGACATTGATGAGGGCGTCCATGTCCATCCACTCCGGAATCCCGAGTTCCTCGGTCTTGGTCGTCCTGGTTTCGACCACTTCACCGCCGCCCACCATGGTGTCGGCCATCTGAACGGAAGGAAGGAAGACCGGGTCGCCGGGGTAGATCCAGCGGGCCTTCTTGATGTAGCTGTTGGCTTCCCAGATCTGCGGCCAGAGGAAAGGATTCCCAAGATACCGGCCCGCGATATCCCAAAGGGTGTCGCCCTTGACCACGATGTGGAAGGCCTGACCTTCGCCGACCGACCTCGGATAGTCGTAGCGGGACCAGTGGGGTGCAACCTGGAAGGGCCCGACCTGCGCCGATTCCCTGGCCGACCTGTCCGTTTGAGCTCCGGCGAGCGCTGCAAGCGAAAGCCCGAGAACCGCCATGGAACTCACGAAGATGTTGCGTTTGGTCATTGGAGAACCTCGCTCCTCAAAAAACCCTCAACAGACCGCCTT
>JAYUUU010000214.1:0-6523 GCA_043754395.1 Vicinamibacteria bacterium | reverse complement strand
CGCATCATCGACGCGGGTGATGCGGCCTACTTCGCGTGGGCCATCGGTTTCCAGACCCACACGATTCAAACCGACCCGGGCTCGCTCCCTCACGGGAATTTCTACGCCCCGAGCCGCTTCACCTATTTCATGGACGAGCCGGTTTTAGGCACCGGGCTTCTGATTCTGCCGCTGTCGTGGTTCACGACCGACGCCATCTTTCTGTTCAATATCGCCCGTCTCCTCACGTGGGTTTTGACCGGGCTCTTCACCTGGCGGCTCGCGCGTGACCTCGGTTGGAGTCACGGCCCTGCTCTTGCCACCGGAGCCTTCTTCGCTTTTTCACCGATCCGCGTCGATCAGGTCTCGCACCTCTCGACCCTCGGTACCCAGTGGATTCCCCTCGTCTATCTCTTCGCCCGGCGGTTCTGTCTGTCTCCGAGTGTGGGAGATGCCATCCGCGCCGGTCTCTTCTTCGCTCTTTCTTTCCTGGCGTGCGGTTACCACGGTCTCTTCTTCGCCGTTCTTCTGCCCATCTCCTTGCTGCCATACCTGTCGGGCGGCCGAGCGCGGGACATCCTTGTAAAGGGACTTTGGACCGTCGCTTCCGCCTCCCTCCTTCTCTATCCTCTATATGCGCTGAGTAGGGAGGCCCTGGGCCCGCTCGCTTTCGCCCGGTCCACCGCCGATACGCTCAAGTACGCCGCATCGATGGAGACGTTTTTCGCGGCGAACCGGTGGAATCGCGTGTGGGGAGAGCTCACGGAGAGCTTTCGCGGGGATCCGAGCAATCTGTTCCCGGGCCTTGTGGTTGTAGTCCTCGCGGTCGTTGCCTTGACCCGTCTGCGACGCGACATGTCCGCGGACGCGCGCCGGTTCTTCTTCGCCGTCTTCATCCTCGCGATCGCCGCCGCACTTCTGGCCCTCGGGCCCGAGATCCGATTCCGTGGGGCCTCGCTCGCCCCTGGCCCCTTCGCTCTCCTCCGCGACAACATCGCGGTGTTCTCGAATATCCGCGCCACGTCTCGCGCCGGGATCTTCGTGGCCTTCGCTCTTGCCCTGCTCGCGGGATACGCGCTCAGCTCATCGCGTCGAGCATCGGCCCTGTCCGCGGTCGCGGCAGCGCTGTTCCTCATTGAGGCCCGCATCGCACCCATCCCCACCCCCGAATGGACGAACGTGATCGATTCGCGCGAGAGCGTCCCGCGCGTCTATCAATGGCTCGCGGACCAGCCGAGGGGAACCGTGGTGGCCGAGCTTCCGGCGCGTCCCGCCGGCGATTACGCGCGTCCGGCTTTCCACGACAGCATCTACATGGTCTGGTCGACGCACCACTGGCAGACGCTAGTGAACGGCTTCGCAGGTGCTGAGACGCCGATGATCCGTAAGTTTCGCGAGACGTCGCCTTCCTTCCCCGACGCGGGTTCTCTCGATGTGATGAAGGAAGCGGGAACCCGATATGTCGTCGTCCATCTGCGCGGGTTTGGTCCGAATCAGAAGGCGCGGCTCGAGGAGGGTGCGGCCGAGATGAAGCATCGCCTGAGAGAAGTAGTCCGTTTCGCGAACCCAGATCGGCCCGACACCGACATCGATGTGGTGTACGAACTGATTGGGTCGTGAGTGGAGTAAAGGTCGGCCGCACCTCGCCACTAAGATCTTTGCTCGCCCATGACGCCGCCCGACGATCTCCGCCGCCTCATCCCCCAGATCAGCAAAGTCCTGGAGCGCCCCCTGGTAAAGGCGGCCATCACCGCGCGCGGCCGCGCGGTGGTCGAACGCGTTGTGCAGGAGCGGATCGCTGATCTCCGGGCCCTGGCTGAGCCAGGAACTGCGGCCGACTTCGAGCGCGCACTCGAAAACCTCGACGCCCGCATTGTCGAGTCGAGCGAGCAGGCCGCCTCGTACTCGCTTCGCCGGGTCATCAACGCCACCGGCGTGGTGGTCCACACGAACCTGGGCAGAGCACCGCTGTCTCACGAAGTGGCGGCGCATGTAGCGGTACTCGCGTCGTCTTATTCGAACCTTGAGTTCGACCTCGAGAGGGGTGAACGCGGCAGCCGCGAGGCCCACTCCGAAGGCCGCCTCCGCGCGATGCTCCGGGCCGAAGCCTCGGTCATCGTGAACAACAACGCAGCCGCGGTCCTGCTCGCCGTCAACACTTTCGCCGAGGGGCGTGAGGTTCTGGTGAGCCGGGGCGAACTGGTTGAGATCGGCGGCTCGTTTCGCATTCCGGAGATTCTGAAGAAGGGCGGCGCCCGCCTCGTCGAGGTCGGCACCACGAACCGAACGCGCATCGCCGATTTCGCGAACGCGATCACGCCTCAGACCGGCCTCATCATGCGTGTGCATCCCTCGAACTTCCGGATCGTGGGTTTCACCGAGGCGGTGGATCTCAAGGAGCTCGTGGCTCTGGGGCGCCACCGTTCGGTCACGGTGGTCGAGGATCTCGGCAGCGGTCTGCTCGATCAACTCAAACCTCCCCTCGACCACGAGGCCACGATCGCCGAAAGTCTGGCCGCGGGCGTCGATGTGGTGACGGCGAGCGGCGACAAGCTTCTGGGCGGTCCGCAGGCGGGGTTGCTGGTCGGACGCAAGGCCCCGGTCGACTCTTTGCGGCGCAATCCTCTCTATCGCGCCCTGCGCGTGGACAAGATGACGATCGCAGCGCTCGACTCCGTCCTCGCCCTTCACGAGGCGGGCCAGGGGGAATCCCTTCCCGTGCCGCGCATGCTCGCCATGCCGCTCGCGGCGATCGAGGCCCGCGCCGAAGCCCTCAGGGATTCGCTGTTGCTCGTTACCCTTGACGCACGCATCGAGGTGCGAGGCGTGAATTCCGCGGTTGGAGGCGGGGCGGCTCCGGATGTCTCGCTGCCCTCGAGCGCTCTGGTGGTGAAGCCTGCTGCAATGTCTGTGGCTGCCCTCGCCGCTCGTTTGCGACAGGCAAGTCCGCCCATCATCGCGCGGATCGAGGACGACGCGGTTCAGTTCGACATGCGCACCGTTCTTCCGGGCGAAGAGGCGGAAATCGAGCGAACGCTCATTGAGATCCTGGGGACCCTAAGATGACCAAAAGGCAAAGGCTAGGCCTCGTCGCGGTCGCGCTCTTCGTGGCGCTTGTCACGGATCGCCCCGTCGCGGCCCAGGCTCCAGGCCCCGCCATCATCCGCGCTTACGGCCGCGCGATGGTCGAAGTTGCGCTTGCTCACGCACATCCAGGCGGCGTCTTCGGTGTGGGCGTCAGGAATGCGCGATGGGCCACGGCCAACACGCTTCTCGATGGGCGCCGCGGGGCCATGACCGGCGAGAAGGGGCGTCTCTTCGGAGTGATCCCGGTGGCCCTCGACACCGCCCCCGGCGAACACAAGCTCTCGCTCTTCTTTCCCGGAGGAAGGCGTGGAGGAGGAGCCACGAGCTTCAGCGTGCCGGTTTCCGCCGCGGCCCGGCAGGGGCGAATTCGCCCGCTGTCTCCAGACGCGGTCGCCTCGGCCGCCACGCAGGCTGCCCTCGGGCATGGGCGTTTCCTGCTCGGCGCGATTCGGACTCGCGACATCAAGGCGTATCACGACGGGCCGTTGCGTCCTCCGGTGGCGCAGCCGATCTCATTTCCTTTCGGAGGCCAGGAGGACTACGGCCGAGTGATGGGCCCGATCAAGGACGGCCTCATGGGCGAGCAGCATCGCGGCGTCGACTACGAAGTGCCGCCCGGAACGAACGTCGCCGCCCCCGGAGCGGGCGTGGTCCTGCTCGCGCGCAGTTTGATCTTCTCGGGTGAAACCGTGGTGATCGGGCATGGGCACGGGCTCATCAGCGTGATGTCCCATCTGAGCTACGTCAGCGTTCGCGAAGGGGAGGTCGTGGCCCAGGGAGCAACCGTCGGCACTTCGGGCAAGACCGGCATCGGCGCCCTCACCCCGCATGTGTGCTTCTCGGTCTACCTGCATTCGCTCAACGTAGACCCGGAAGCCCTGATGGACGCGACCCTCTGGCCTATGTAGGGGCACGCTGTGCGTGCCCGCCGAACCGTCGAACCACCGCACCAACGAATCGCGAGATCGGACCGTCAACACAGGGATTTCGGGCCACGCGCAGCGTCCCCCAAGGGGAGGCTTCGCGCTGCCCCTACCGCCGCTGCCGCAAGACCTCGTACGCGGCTACGGCTACCGCGTTGGAGAGATTGACCGATCGTACCGACGCTGGAACTTGCGGAAGTGCGACAAGCGAAGCGCGATACTTCGCGCGGATCTCGTCGCCGAGGCCGGTGCTTTCCTTTCCGAAGACGAGCACCGTGGGTCCCTCATACGACTCATCCCAATACGACTTCGTCGCTTCGGCCGAGAAGAAGAACGGTGTCCCGAGTTGAGGGAGGACACCTTCGATCGCCGCGAAACTCTCCCACACCACCGGATTCACTGCGGGCCAGTAGTCGAGACCGGCCCGCTTCACTCTCGCGTCATCGAGTGAGAAGCCAAGCGGCTCGACGAGATGCAGTTGCGCTCCCGTGGCGAGACAGGTCCGGCCAACGTTCCCGGTGTTGAAATGAATCTCGGGCTCCACCAGGACGATGTGCAGGGTGAAGCGGCGGAGTTCGTCGAGATCGGGGTGCGTCATGCGGCAGCGGACGACGCCTGCAGGTCGAAAAGGTCGAAGCCATCCTCCTGAGCGATGAGCGCGCACCCGGCGTCAAGGGCCAGAACACCCGGATCCACGAACGCACGCTCGACGATCAGGTATCGGGCGCCAAGTCTCCGGCCTGCCGACTCGACACGTTCGCGCCAGACCGGTGAGACAAGCTGGAAGCGGTGATGCGATCCGGTGTGGCCACCCCACAAAACGGCGCGGCGTGTCTGGTAGCTGACGTAGTCGCTGTAGCCGCCGGGGAGGCAGATCACGCCTCCTTCGGGCAACGTCGCAAAGCGCGCGGCGAGGGCGCGCAGGCCGGGCGGCACATGCGCGGTCAGCTCGTTCTTCTTGTTGCGCATGTAGGTGAGAAAAAAAATCACCGACGCGACGCTCGCGCCGAGTGCCGCGAGTGTTGCGAGCCCCGGCGCTCGAAAGAGCCCGGCCGGACTGCCAATGGCCGCGGCGAGAACGTAGGCGGTGGGGAAGATCGCCGACTTCATGTAGTTACGGCCCGGGCCGAAGGCGCGCAGCGGCCAGACCACCGTGGCGATGACGCCGAAAGCCGACAGCGACGCGGCCCACAAGAAGAGGGCCTGGGGCCAGAGACCCGCCGGAGGCTCCACCAGGGGCAGAACGAGCAGGAAGGGGTTCTCGCCGAGTAGGCGCAACATCTGTGAGGGGAGTCCGTGCCCAAGGAACCCGGTGTCTCCCGGATGCGAGGTCGAACGCGGGCGCGGGCCGCCATAAATCGGTGAGTCGAGGATGGGATGGGATCCGAATAGACCGCGATGATGAGCCCAGAAGCGGACGGCGTGCGTGTAGTTGATGAACACGCGTCCCAGGTGGCCAAGAGATAGAACCCAGGCAACGCCCATCGCGGCGAGGGAGAGCAACAGGTAGCGCGGCTCGCCGAGCACAAGGGACAAGGACGCGGCCACGAACACATAGGAAGCGCTCGCGGTGGCGGAGGAGAGATAAACGAAAGCCCCCGAGAGAAGTGCGCCGGCGGTCCATGTCCAGTGCGGCACGCCGATGAAGGCGCGTAGAAGCAGCACCAGGCTGATCGCGTGGACGAAAACGCCGAAGCTCCGGGGAGAGAGGGCGCGGGTTTCGGAGATCAATGTCGGCGAAACCGCGTAGGCCAGCGCCGCGATCAAAGCGACCGTGGGCGCCGCGGTGAGTTTCAGCGCCAGCAGGAAAAGCAGAATGAGGGTGAGGCAGTCGATCCCGGGTGAGATCGCCCAGAAGATCCGGCCCAGTACGCGTTCGGGGATGAGGCCGAGGAGCGACGGGAAGATCGGAGCGTAGGACTGCTCCTCGTCTTGAAGCAGATATTGGGGCAGCCGGACTCTGAGACCGGGCCGCTCGCGGAAGGCGCGCGCATAGGCGAGGTAGTACCAGGCGTCGACGCCTCCCGGCTCGCGTCCGAAGAGCACCGCGGTCCGGGCGAGAAAGGCCAGGGCACCGATCGCCGCGGCTGCCAGCAGCAGCGATGTCGAATCCATGGGCCTCGGCCTCTTTGGCTCCTAGAACTTCACCGCTCGCATCACCGCGCGGGGCAGGTTGCGGATCACCATCATCACGAGCGCCCAGATGGGCGGCGCGTAGATCACAGGGGCGCTGCGCAGGATGGCGCCAAGCACCGTCTTCGCGACATCGTCCGGGTCGCCGGCGAAAGGCGGCTCCTTGAGGTTCTGGGTCATCGCCGTGCGGACGAAGCCGGGTTTGACACAGGTGGTGATCAGACCGTCGGCGCGATAGAGATGATCGAGGCCTTCGAGGTAGTGCGAGAGACCGGCCTTCGTCGAACCGTAGATGACGACGGGCTTGCGGCCGCGTTCGCCCGCGACGGACGAGAAGACGACGAGTCGCCCGCCGCCCCGCGCCAGAAGGCGGATGCGGGCCTCTTCGCAGAAGAGGATGG
>JAYUUU010000213.1:0-3101 GCA_043754395.1 Vicinamibacteria bacterium | reverse complement strand
ACCGTCCATGCCGGCGAGGATTACGGTCCCGAGTCGATCTTCCAGGCGATCGGCGACCTGCACGCCGACCGGATCGGCCATGGCACCTGGCTCTTCAGCGAAGAGAAGATCCAGGCACCCATCCCCAACAAGAAGGCGTATGTCGAGTCGCTCGTCCAGTTCGTGGCCGACAAGCGCATCACCCTCGAGGTCTGTCTCACCTCGAACCAGCAGACGGTGCCCGAACTCGCCGCTGATCTTTCGAAACACCCCTTCGCGGAGATGAGGAAGCGCAAGCTCTCCACCACGTTCTGTACGGACAACCGCCTCGTTTCGAACACCACGGTTTCCCGGGAGATCGGCCGCGCCGTGAAGGCGTTTGATCTGAGCGCGCGCGAGGTTCGCGACTCGCTCATCTACGGGGTGAAGCGCAGCTTCTTCCCCGGCAGCTACCTCGAGAAGAGGCAGTACGTGCGGCAGTTCATCGACTTTGTCGACCGCATTCTCGGGAAGACGGAAAGCACCTAGCCTCGGTCGAGGCCGCCTGATCCATTGACGACCGAGGGCTTGAGGCAGCGCTCAGCTCAGGCGCCTACACCCACCTTGGCGGCTGCATCGAGCCTTTCCTGAAGCGCGTTGCGCGCGTCGCGCTCCGTCGCGGTGACGAACGAGAAATTCTCTTTGACGATGAGCGCGAGGAAGATGAGTTCGTCGGTGGTCAGATTGACCGCGATCCGGTTCTCCTTTGGGCTCAGAACCACTTCGTTGAGCTTGTCGCGGAGGAGTTGGCGCGCGGTCTGCTCGTCGTCGCTGATGAACTGATACTCAGCCCGGGAGATCTTTTGCAGGAAAGCAAGCTCGCGATGGTCGAGAACGAACAGCTTGGACGTGTTGTGAACGGCCATTGCGGACCTCCCTTAAGTGGAGTGGGATTCTAAGGGCAGGGCTTGGGACCGAGCTAACGAACCTGGCCCGGGTCGCCGCCTGAAAGCAGCGTGCCCACCCATTGGGAGAACTTCCTGCCCCCGACCGTCTGAGTGTAGAACGAGGGCCGGTTGATCACGCAGTGTTCGGTTCCCGCCGCGACATAGGCGCGGAAGTTCGGGTTCTCCACGGAAATCTGCTCCACGTTGCCGATCATTTTCGACGACCAGTCCGCCGCATCACTCGCGGTGATCGAACCCTTGGACAGGGCATAGAAGAAGATCTGCACCGAATCGGTTCGCGTGTTGAATTGGGAGAACGAGGCGGTGGGGAAGAACGTCGCGACGGAGGTGTAGAGCTTCGGCAGGGTCAAGCCCTGCGGGTCCACTTGATCGAGGGCGAGGCTCGGAATGAAACTCGGCCAGGCGTCCGCCACGTTCCAGCTCGAGAGCGTGGTCGAGAAGAAACCTTCGGGCACGACGCCTGCCGCGGAGTCCGCGATTTCAACCATGCGCGCGCCGGGATAAGCGCGTGCGATCTTCGCCGACCACAACGCCGCGCCGTATCCGCCTGCGCTGCAGCCCGCAACCACCACCTGGGAAGGTGCTGGTACGTTGTCGCCGGCCCAGTTAAGCGCGGTGGTCACGTTCACCGCACCCTTGTGCTGGATGGAAAATGGCGCGCCGGTGAGGCTCGTGTAGGTCGTGGTCGCGTTGCCCCAGTGCAGATCGGCCGTGCAATAAGGGATGTAGACGTGGGTGTAGTCCTTGAGGGGGTTCTCAGGATTCGTTCGATCGTAGATCCCCTGAAGCTGCCCGGCTTGAAGCGCGGCCCCCGGATCGCTGATGACGCGGCGGTTGTAGACATCCGCCTCGCAGGTCGAACCGCTCCAGCATGCCCCTCCACCCTCGAACTCGATGAGCAGCCGGGTGGGGTCGCCACGGTGAATGAAAAAGCGGTACGGAGACCCATCGGAGCACACGGTGTCGCCGCCCGGAACCACGGTCTCCCACTGCTGGGCGTGTGCCGTCCCCGATGAAAGCGCGGTCACCGCAAAGGCGAGGCCAACGAAGGTGCTTGTCCTCATCTCGAACTTCAGTTCGCCGCGACCGTGCGCTCCACGCGCTCGACAATGTCTTTGAGCGAGGCCCCTGGAAGGAAGACCTCGGAAACGCCCATGTTCCTCAAAGGCTCGATGTCTTGCGTGGGAATGATGCCGCCCACGAAGATCCTTGTGCCCGCCATGCCCTTCTCTTTGAGCAGTCCCACGATCTTCTCGCAGATCGGAAGGTGCGCGCCGGAGAGAATCGACAGACCGATGATGTCCGCGTCTTCCTGGGCAGCAGCGCTCACGATCTGCTCGGGGGTCTGCCGCAGCCCGGTGTAGACCACTTCCATGCCGGCGTCTCGCAAGGCGCGCGCCACCACCTTGGCGCCCCGATCGTGGCCGTCGAGACCCGGTTTGGCGACGACGACGCGGATCTTCCGGTCGCGATTGGTTTCGGTCATGATGGGAGCGGCGATTATAGGCTCTTCATTAAGGTGGGGCCGACGTCGCTAGCCCTTTGCGGTCTCCGTGGCCGCGGCCCACGCGATCTTCTCTCGCAAGGCTTTGAGGTCCGCCGCGTCCGCCTTCATCGGCTCCCAGCCAATCCCAAGGCCGCGCGTATCGACCCGCGGAATGATGTGGAAGTGGACGTGGAAGACCGCCTGATGGGCCTCGACGCCGTTGTTCTGAACCACGTTGAACGCAGTGGCGCCGGTGGCGGACATCACCGCCCGGGCGATTCTCGGCAGAACCCGGCCAATCGCCGCCGCCGATGCGTCCGAGAGTTTGTCCAGAGTGGGCGCAGCCTCCTTCGGAATCACAAGGGTGTGGCCCGGGGAGAGCGGATTGACATCAAGGAAAGCGAGGACGTGATCGTCCTCGTAGACGCGATGGCAGGGGATCTCTCCGCTGAGGATCCGGCTGAAGATGGTTTCGCTCATGATGCCGCGAGTTTATGGGTAAGGGTGTTCATTGCCTTCGCGTCGAGCCCGTCGAAACAGGCGGAATTCCCACTAGCAGGGTGCTGAAAAACCTCGGTCGCCCAACCGGCGTTCCGAACAATCTCGCGATTCGCCAGCGAATAGCGGTTAGTGGATCCCGGCTTTCGCCGGGATACGCAGGGTGCTGAATTTTTTCAGCACCCTGCTAG
>JAYUUU010000212.1:0-3135 GCA_043754395.1 Vicinamibacteria bacterium | reverse complement strand
CGACGAAGCGAGACTGCTCTACGTCTCGCCGCTTTTCGGCGAGGGGGAAGCGCCCACTGATGAGCGCCGAACCATTCACCTCGGCGTCGATCTTTTCGTTCCTTACGGGTCGCGCGTTCGAGCACCCCTTGATGGCGTGGTTCACATTCTCACCAACAATGAAGCACCTCAAGACTACGGTCCGCTCGTGGTCTTAAGGCATGCGACCGACGCGGGCGATACGTTCTTCACGCTCTACGGCCATCTGAGCGACGACACACTGACGCGCCTCCGCGAAGGGCAGAAGGTGGCAAGAGGTGAGGAGATCGCGCGTGTGGGCTCGCCTCCCACAAACGGCGACTGGGCGCCGCACCTGCACTTCCAGATCATCCTGGATCTCATTGGCCTTGGTCGTGATTTCCCGGGGGTGTGCCGCGCGTCGGAGCGGGGTCTATGGACGGCCCTCTCGCCCGATCCCAATCTGATCCTTGGGATTCCGGTCGAGCGATTCGGCCAGCCGGCAGCGACTCCGGCCGAAACGCTCTCGAAGCGTCGGCGCCTGCTGGGTGGGAACCTCAGGCTCTCGTACCGCCGCCCGCTCAAGATCGTGCGCGGCTTCGGCCCTTACCTTTACGACGAGACCGGCCGGGCGTTTCTCGACATGTACAACAACGTGCCTCTTGTCGGCCATTCTCATCCGCGTGTCGTGAAGGCGGTTCAGGACCAGATCGGACTGCTCAACACCAACACCCGGTACCTGCACGACAATGTCGTCCGGTATGCGGAGCGATTGACGGCGCTGCTCCCGGAGCCCCTGAAGGTCTGCTTCTTCGTGAACTCAGGCAGCGAAGCCAATGAGCTGGCGCTCCGGATGGCGCGAACGCACACACAGCGCCAGGACGTCATCGTTCTCGAGAACGCTTATCACGGGCACACCGCCGCGCTCATCGAGGTGAGCCCGTACAAATTCGACGGCCCGGGGGGATCCGGGCGCAAGGAGTTCGTGCAGGTCGTTCCCATGCCGGATGACTATCGCGGTCCCTATCGGCGGGACGATCCGGAGGCCGGATTGAAATACGGCCGAAGTGTCGGGGAAGCGGTCGCGCGTCTTCACCGCCTCGGTCGAGGTCCGGCCGCTTTCATCGCCGAAACGTTGCCGAGTGTGGGAGGACAGATCGTTCCGCCTTCGGGCTATCTCGCCGAAGCATACGGACACGTTCGAGGGGCGGGCGGACTGTGTATCGCCGATGAAGTTCAGGTCGGCTTCGGCCGATTGGGCGCTCACTTCTGGGGGTTCTTGATGCAGGACGTGGTTCCCGACATCGTGGTTCTCGGCAAGCCCATCGGCAACGGCTTTCCCCTGGGCGCCGTGATTACCACCGAAAAGGTCGCAGGTTCGTTCAATAACGGGATGGAGTTCTTCTCTACGTTTGGCGGCAATCCCGTCGCCTGCGCAGCCGGAGCGGCCGTCCTCGATGTGCTCCGCGATGAGGGGCTCCAGAAAAATGCCGCGCTCGTCGGTGCTCATCTGCTTTCGGGCCTTGCCGCCATGATGGACAAGCACCCGCTCATCGGAGACGTGCGGGGCGCAGGTCTTTTCCTCGGCCTCGATCTTGTGCTCGACCGAAAGACTCGCGAACCGGCCCCCGTGCAGGCCGCCTACGTGGTCAACCGCCTTCGCGAACTGGGCGTGCTCGCAGGCACCGACGGGCCACACGAGAATGTGATCAAGCTCCGGCCCCCTCTTACCCTCACCCGCGCCGACGCAGATCTTTTCCTTGGGGCGCTCGAAGAAGTCCTGAGCGAGGACGAAGCTCGGCCCTGAGCGCGTTCATGGATCAATAGATCCAGAGATGTCCGCCCCGACGCAGCTTCCTTCCCGATTGCGGCACCTTCTGTTCGACTCCCATCAGGAAGCGGCGCTCGGGAGGAAGCAGGTGAAGGCGGGCGAGTTCGAGGGGTGAGAAACGCTCAGGTCTTTCGATTCCTGAGGAGTCTCCAACGATCTCCTGCCACGCGGTCGGCCAGGCCCCGGGCCGGATGTG
This sequence comes from Vicinamibacteria bacterium, assembly GCA_043754395.1. Lineage (GTDB taxonomy): Bacteria > Acidobacteriota > Vicinamibacteria > Fen-336 > JAGNNV01 > JAGNNV01. The sequence goes on along the minus strand of JAYUUU010000212.1, from coordinate 1,111 downwards.
GATCGGATCCAGGCTGTACCAGTCGGGGTTTTGCTGCACGAAACGCAGACTCATCGAGCGGGCCAGCTTGGCCAGGCCCTCGTTCACCTCGTCCACACGTTCGAACACTTCATCGCGACTCAGCCGGCAGGGCGGGAAGAAGACGGTGCGGAAAAAGAGGAACGTCGCGGGGGAGAGCCGCCTGATGCTGGCGCGCGGAATGTCAGTGAGGACCACGTCGTCCATGTGCCCGCGGAGCCGGTCGGCCGCCTCTTTGACCCAGGCCAGGATCTGGCGGGATGGAACGCCATAAAGAATGTCGTTGCCGACGTCCGTGATGAGGCCTCGCGTCTTTTCCCGAGGCCGGGTTTCAAGTTCGCGCCACAACCCGCACTCGAGAATACCGGGGAGGGTCCGGATCGCGATGGTGCTGGGAGCTCCGTAAGAGCGCCCGTATCCAAGTGCGGCCAGAACCTCGACCTCGGGTCCAAAGGCGCCGCGCGCGGTCGTGAGGAGCGACGAGAACCCGAGGGTCAGATTGCTCGCACCCAGCGCCACGAGGCGCGCGACGTCAGACGGCTTCTGGGAATCCTTGGGCGGCACGTTCCTTCCACTTGGCCACCCACGACCGGAATAACTCGGGAGCCATCGCCCGGCCCACGAAATAACCCTGGGCCACCTCGCAGTCGCTCATCCTCACGAACTCCCAGTCGTTCTTGTCCTCAACACCCTCCGCGACCGTGCTCATCTTGAGCTGCTTCGCGAGCCCAAGGCAGGTGCCGTACATGGTGCGCACGGTCTGATCGAAAGTGGCGCGATGCACAAAGCTGCGGTCGATCTTGAGTTCGGTGAAGGGTATGTCCTGAAGCTGCGCGAGCGACGAGTAACCGGTGCCGAAGTCGTCGATGGAGAGCTGGAATCGCATCAGGTGAAGCCGGGTCAGCACTTCGAGGGGCGCCCGCAGGTCCTGCATCAGCCGGCTCTCCGTCACTTCGATGATGACGTCTTTGGGGGCTACTCCCAACTTCGCAGTCTCCTCCGCCGCGAAGTCCGCGAAGTCGAGCGAGGACAAGGCGTCGATCGATACGTTCACCGCCATACGCACCGGGATCCCCGCCTCACGCCAGGTCAC
>JAYUUU010000211.1:0-4512 GCA_043754395.1 Vicinamibacteria bacterium | reverse complement strand
GGCGCCCTGGTGGACGCTTCCGCTCGAATGACGGAGTGGCTTCGCGCCAACGCCTACCCGCGCGCGACTCTCGAGATCGAGCCCCTCAAAGGGATAGCGCCCTCACCGAACCTGGGCTTTGTCCGCGACATCCGGATCCGGGTTCTTCAGGCGAAGCGGGAGACACTGGTGTCGTCGCGCATCGACGGGTGGCCACAGGCTCTCCCCGCCCCCCAATCTCCGGCCCGGCTCGGCCGGGCTCTCACCGTGGAGACGCTCGACGCCTGGAAGGAAGACCTTCTCCGACAGATCTTCAAGAGTGCTTACTATCGCGCCCAAATCAAGACGGTCAGCGTCGACGGCGATCTCGTTTTCTTTGTCACACCCGGGCTACCGTTCGATCTCAAGCTGGGTCTCCTCGAGGCGGACGCGCTGTCGAAGGCCCGCTCACGGTTCGAGGAGGAGGGGCTGTCGCAGGACGCGATCGAAGAAACGATGTCGGCCATCGAATCCGACTACGTGAAACGTGGCTACCGCGACGTCGATGTCGATTTCCAGGAAGTCCCTTCAGGTGCGCGAGCGACGGGCGAGTTCGTGGTGCGGGTTGGACCGGTCTGGATCCTGAACGCGATCGAGTACCAGATCAACGGCCTTCCTGCCCGGGTTCCCGAAGGCTCCAGTTTGAGCCTCGGCGCTCCTTGGATCGACGCCGAGATCGAGGCCGAGAAACAGCGGCTGCTTGCCGATCTTGTTCAGGCGGGCCACTCCGGCGCGAAGGTGACCCATGAAGAGTCGGGCGAGCCTGGAAACGCCAAGGTCACCTTCAAGATGGTTCCAGGGTCCCTCACCAGAATCGGCTCGCTCGTGGTCGAGGGGGCTCCCTCCCCCGAGAACCGCGCTCAGGCCGCTGCCATGGAACTCGTGTCGCGAGAGAACGCGCCGCTGCGCAACGGCGACCTGGCCCGCGATCGCAACGCCCTTCTCTCCTCTTTGCGCGACGACGGCTACATCGATGCCCGGGTCGAGGTCGTCACGGACTTTTCAGACGACCAGACCACGGTAGCGGTGGCGTTTCGCGTGACCCCGGGCCCGCGCGTGCGCGTCGGCCGGATCCTGGTGGTGGGCCTCGAGGATACGAAGGAAACCGTGGTCCTGCGCGAGAGCCGGGTGAAAGAGGGGGAGTTCCTCTCGTACCAGAAACTCCTCGACACCCAATCGGGCTTGTCCGGGACGGGGCTTTTCACCAATGTGGAGATCCGCGAGATTCAATCCGAGGGCGAATGGAGGGATCTGATCATTCAAGTCAGGGAAGGCCCCCGCACCACCATCGTGCCCGGCCTTGGTTACGGGCAGAGGGACAGGTGGCGCGCCAGCGTGGAGCTCACCAGACTCAACATCTCGGGCCTCGGCCGCGCCGCCTCTTTGTTCCTCCGCTCCTCCCTCGGCGGCTCGCGCGCTCTCCTCACTCTGACCGAGCCTTACGCGTTCGGGCGGCGTCAGGCGGTGAACGTCCGTTTCTACGCGGAAGACGACCGGTCGCGCGAAGCGTTCGATTTCCATCGTCTCGGTTTCCAGACCCAGACGGTCTTCGCTCTTCGCTCGGCCCACATTCTGGTGCAGTACACGTTCCAGAAGACCTCCACCTCGAACGTGGCGACGGATTGCGCCGAGGTCAACCGCGAGCTGTGCGACGGCAAAATTTCCGGACCTTCCCTGGGCTTTGTGCATGACACCCGGAACGACGCGCTTGATCCGAGGCGGGGTACCTTGTTCTCGCTCGAGACGCTTCTATCCGGGGCGGCCCTTGGGGGCGACTCGTTTGTGAAGAGTTCGGCGCTCATCGCGCGCTACGAAGAGGTGCGGGCCGGCACCGTCATCGCGGGGGCCGCGCGGGTGGGGCTCTCCCGCGCTTTTGGCGACTCCGCTGAACTGCCCCTGCCAGAGCGGTTCTTTGCCGGCGGCCCGTCTCTGATGCGTGGCTTCAGGATTGATGAGGTCGGGCCGGGCACCTTCAACCTCGACAACGTCTTTGTGCCCGCAGGCGGCAACGCTCTCCTCGCCGCAGCCCTCGAGGTGCGTGTGGACGTGACGAGAGCCATCGGGTTTCAGGTGTTCGCGGAGATCGGGAACGTCTATCGCCGCGTCGCCGCGATCAAACTCTCCGACATGCGTGAAGTGGCGGGTGTCGGTTTGCGATACCGGAGCCCCTTCGGACCCTTGCGCCTCGATTGGGGTTTCAAGCTCGATCGCCGAGCCGGAGAGAAACCTCATCAGCTTCACCTTGGAGTCGGCTATGCCTTTTAGGCCCTCCTCTTTGGCCGCGTTGTTCCTCGTCCTCTCGATGGCTCTCGTGCCGGCCCTGGGCGGAGTCGCGCAGGCGGGAACCATCGTGGAGCGCACGCTCGCTTTCGTGAACAAGAGGCCGGTGCTTCTCTCTGACGTGGCGCTCACGAAGGCATTGCTTGGGATCGAGGAGAAAGCGGCGCTCGAGAGCACGATCGAGGAAGTTCTGATGCACGAAGAGGCATCTCGGCTGCTCAGCGAGCCGCCCGCGCCAGAGGCGGTCGAAGCCGCGGTGAGAGCACTCAAGGGGAAAGCAGGCCCCGGTTTCAGTGACGCCGCCCTCACACGCAAGGCCCTCGTTCAGCTCGCGATCAAGGGCTATATCGACATCCGGCTCCGGCCTCTCGTGCGCGTTGAGGACGCCGAGGTTCGCAAGGTCTTGAGCGACAAACTCGCGGCGGAGGCTTTGCCGGAAGCGTTCAGCGCCATGGCTCCCGAGATTCGCGACGTTCTCGAGCGGCGGGCCCTCGATCAGCGCATCGAGGAATGGGTCGCTTCGCTGAAGCGTCGTGAAGAAGTGCGCCGGCCCGTGAGCCGCTGACCCGCTCTCTTCAGCGGAATTTCAGTCGGAAAAGATCCACGAAAGCAGCGAGACCGCGGCCGAAACTGACTCGGGACTGCTCGTCGTTCCGCCAGGTCACCGGGACCTCACGAATCTTGAAACCCTTCTGGCGGGCGAGGACCAGGGCTTCGACGTCGAACGCGAAGCCGTCGAGTGTCGATTCCGTGAATGCGGCTCGGGCCGCCGCCGCTGAGAAGAGCTTGAAACCGCACTGCGTGTCCTTGATGCCGGGCAGGTGCATCGTTCGCACCAGGAGATTGAAGAACCGGCCCGAACTCTCCCGCATGATCGACTGGCGTTTCTCGAGATTGGCGCCTGAGACCGCGCGAGACGCGATCGCGATCTGGGCCCCGTCGGTGAGGCTCGCCTTCAGCCGGTCCAGCTCTTCGATGGGCGTCGAGAGATCGGCGTCGCACATGAGACGCCATTCGCCCTGCGCGTTAAGCATTCCGTTCCGGACCGAATAACCCTTGCCCCGGTTGCCCGGGTTCTTGAGGACGCGCACCTCGGGACCGCCTTCTTGTGCGACCTCCGCGGTGCGGTCGCGCGAACCGTCGTCGACCACCACCACCTCGAAGGTCTCCCCGCGGGAACGAAGAAAAGGCAGAAGGGTCGCGAGGGTTCCCGGAAGCCGCTGCTCTTCGTTGAAGGCCGGTATGACGACGGATAGAGAGACGGGTGCCGTCACAATCCTGCAAGTCTCTCAAAGACGCTCGATGGGAGGTGCGCCAGGCCGAGGCTTGAAGCCGCCGCCTCGATGTCATGTCGAATGGGCTCCCGAAGACTCGAAGCCCGAGCCGACCGATCGTGGATCCGCGCCTCGAGCTCTTCGCGACGTGCCACCACCTCATGAATGAACTCCACCAGTTTTCCGGTGAGCGTTGCGACGTCTCGCGTCGAAGCGGTTTCGGCGGCGAGGCGCTCGAGCCGCTCTGTCGCCTCATCGTCCGTGAGGAGTAGGCGAAGGACCGCCGCGAGTTCGGCGGTTTCACCCGGCCCGGGATTCACGCGGGCGACCACTCCTTGGGGAAGATCCTCGTCCGCGGTGGAACCGGTCGAAACCACCACCGCCCGGCCCGCGGCAAGTGCGCGCATGACCACACCAGAAGCCTCACCCCGGCTCGGGAAACGTAGTGCCACCACCACATCCGCCGCGACGAGCGCGTCACCCAGAGTCTCGAGATCCACACGGCCGAGGTTTCTCGTGGTTTCGTGACGTTCCACCTCTCCTCCTCCACCCGCGGTCACGAGGAGCACATTAGGAACGTCCGCGGCGAGGGCGGTTGTGGCTTCCTGGACGAGGTCGAGCGACTTGGACGCGGTGCCGAGGCCCGGAGCCAGAACTACCCGCGCCTGTTCACCGATGCCGAGTCTTGCACGCGCTTCGGAGCGCCTTGTCGTATGCGAGCGAAGGAGCGCGTGATGAGGAAGATGGACGGAGGGCGTGCCGGGGAGTTTCGCGGCGACGCGGGCCGCAGTCGATCCGGCGAGCGAGATCACGCCGAGGGCTCTTTCCAGGATCTCCAGATTCAGCGGAAAGGCCGAGGTCCAATGCTTCCCGCCGAGAGCCGAGGCGATGGTCTCCGCGGCCACCGTGCCGCGCTCGCCATGTTCGCGTCGCATTTGAC
>JAYUUU010000210.1:0-1942 GCA_043754395.1 Vicinamibacteria bacterium | reverse complement strand
GTGATCGGCGTTTGCGGTGTGCGCCTCGGTCCCTCGAACTCAATGTCACACCCAATGGAGAAACTTGAAGCGTATGAAGAAACTGACTTTTCTGGCGTTGACCCTCTTGGTGGCGAGCCTCGCCACCGCCCAGATGCCGGCTCGCGGCAAGGCTTCGGCCACCGTAGGCGGCAAGGCGGTGAGCGTCGACTACGGCCAGGCGAAACTTGGAACCCGCACCATGGACGAACTGATGAAGGGACTGCCGGCGGATGGCGTCTGGCGCGCGGGCCGCGATCAGGTCACGACCCTCACCACCGAGGGCCCGATCACCGTTGGCGGCAAGTCCATTCCGGCCGGCAAATACTCGCTCTACGTGCCGGTGAGCAAGGACGGTAAGTACTCCCTCGCGATCAACAAGCACCTCGGCGTGCCGCTGAAGTCGATCTTCCCCGGCGCCTCGGAGAAGATGGCGAACGAGCCTTGGCCGGTCCTCGACGGCTACGACAAGAACATCGGCAAGGACGAGGTGGCCCGCGTGGCCCTCACCGCCTCCAAGAACGCGGCCCCCGTGGATCCCTTCGCGATCACGCTGACTTCCAAGGGCGCGGGCGCTACGTTGACCCTCGCGTGGGGCGACAAGAGCTTCTCCACGGAGATCGCGGCCGGTAAGTAGCCGCCTCCTCCAACGTCTCGTTCAGGCGGGCTCGATCGAGCCCGCCTTTTTTTCGTTCTCCAGCCGCTTCGCCGTCCACCAGGCCTCGAGACGCGGCGTGAGGACGTACGCAATTGGCGCGAGGGCGAATCCCGCGATGAGGTCGACCACGAAATGGTGCCGCAGGTAGATAGTGGAGGCCCAGAGCCCGAGAGAAAGAGGCAGGAGGACGAAGAACAGCCGGCGGGTGAAGCGCCAGGCGAGGCCAAGGGCCAGAAGGGAAACCGCCGCGTGCAGGGACGGGAAAGCCGCTCGCGAGTCGGTGGGCAGGAGCGCCAGCGTGCCCTCAGCCGCCAGTGACGCCAACCCTTTTGAGTCAGCGGGCGAGCGGACCGCTGTCTCGATCTCCCACGGCCAGGTCGGCCCGCGCACCAGGTCGCGGATGGGGTCGCCTCCGAAGTTCTTCGTGAATTGATTCGCGAGGGCAATGCGGGGAGGTGCTGCGGGCAGGATGAGGTAGACCCCGTATCCCAGGTAGAAGCAGACGATGATCGAAAGAGCCGCGCGCCGGAAATCGGCGAGGCGGTTCTGGAACAGCAGCACGAGAGGTACCCCGGGCGCCAGCAGGGCGAAGCTCATGTAGAGGAGCTGAAAGATCTCCGTGCGCTCGCGGGAATAGAACTGCTCCACCCACAAACACGGCTCCACTCCGAACAACCAGACGTCGAGTGCGAGCAGGGAATCGTGAATGTCATTGGGATTGACGAAGCCGATCGTGTCGTGGAGATTCGTGTAAATCAGGATGCAGAGCAGGAACGGCAGCATCTCCCGCATCATGAAAAGGGCCGACCCGGGCCGGGGTTTGCGGCGGACGGCGAGAAGAAGGATCGCTCCGCACACCATGGCGACGCCGATGCGCAGGACCCCTCCCGCGAACTTGGGCCCGATGGCCCCCGAGTCAGGTGCGAAGTAGTGGGCGATCGCGGTTATCCAGGTGGTGGGAAGGAGGAACAAGACGGCGATCGCCTCCTCCGGCCGCATGGAGAAGAAGGCCCGCCGAAGTGCTGGACCCGGTCGCAGGACGCGAGGCGAATCCACTACAGGTCGCGATGCTCGCCGAATACGCCTCTGAGGCAGGTCGCGATCTCGCCGACCGTGGCCCACGCGAGGACGGCATCGATGATGGGAGGCATCAGGTTCGCGTCCGACTTGGCGGCGTTTTCGAGAGTCTGCATCGTACCCGACCACGCCCTTGCGTCGCGCCGCGCCCGCAACGCGCGCAGGCGTTCGACCTGGTCGCGTTCAAGG
>JAYUUU010000209.1:0-2258 GCA_043754395.1 Vicinamibacteria bacterium | reverse complement strand
GAGATTGAGGATGGCGGCAAGCCCGCGCCGGTCGAAGGCTTCCTCGCGGTTTCCGGTGACGGTGACCTCGGCGTGCCGGTCGACAGTGTGTCGAATCTCAACCAGCTCACGGCGAGACGTCAGTTTGTCCTTCTCTTCGACCTTGCCCTCACGCGCGCGGTGGCGATCGAGCGGGCGCGGGTCGCGGCGAGGAAATTCATCGAAACCGAAGTGCGTCCGCGGGACCTCGTCTCCGTTGTGGCCGCGACGCCGCAGGGAATGAAGGTCCTCTTGGGCCTCAGCCCCGACCGCGTTCAGATGGTGCAGGCCATAAACGCCGTAGGCCGCGGCGATGTGGGCCGCAATCGCGATCCCCTCGGCATTATTTTCGACACCGGCGTCGACGCGACTATCTCGGTCTCCTCCGAACCCGAGGGCGGACAAGGGGTCGCAGCCGACGAATCGCGCGAAAAGGCCTTCATGATGATGCGCCAGCAGCGTCAGGTCTACGCGCAGCAGATCGGCGTGTTCCTGGGCGGGTTTCAGGCCCTGGCCCGCCAACTCGATGCGATCCGCGGTCGAAAGAACGTGATTCTTTTCTCCGAGGGTTTCGACACCTCCATCATTTCTGGAACCCAGGGCAACGAGAGAGCGGCTTCGACCAACTCCGTCACCACGGGCGCGCTCTGGGAGGTGGACAGCGACGCCTATTTCGGCTCGGCCTCCGGGATGGGGGCTTTGACCAACCTCTTCGCCACCATGCGCGGGTCCGATGTGGTCATCCACGCGATTGACCTCGGGAGTGCCGGCACCGACACGATGAATCTCTCTTCCCAGGAAGGTTCGCCCTTCACGTCCTCCACAATCGATTCGCTCGCCACGTTGTCTTCGAACACGGGCGGAAGGTTCATGAAGGGCGTCGCGGATGTGGGGGCCGCTCTCAGCGACATTTCAACCGCCACCAAGGACTACTACGTTCTTGCTTTCTCACCGACATCGTCCGAGGTCGGAAAACTTCGCAAACTGAAGATCAAGGTGAAGCGGCCCGGGCTGAGAGTGAGTCATCGGCCCGCCTATCTGGTGCCGGATCCCAAGAAGCCCGACGTTTCGAGGCAGGCCCTCCAGGCCTCCGAGATCATCGCGAAGGGCATGTCCGGCGGCCCGATCCTTCTCTCGGCGTACGCTCTTCCTTACCGGTCGCCGCAGGCGGGCATCGGCCTTCCCATCGTCATTCAGATTCCCCCCGAGGCTTTCACCGAAGCGCTGAAGCGCAAGCAGATCAACCTCGAGGTTTTCGGCTACCTGGTGGATGACAAGGGCACGGTACGCGACTTCTTCAAGACCGCGCCGAGCCTCGATCCCGTCGCGCTCGCCGCGAAGCTCAAGGCCAACGGCCTTCAGATCCTCACCACCTTCGCCGCGTCGGCCGGCAACTTCGAGGTTCGTCTCCTCGTGCGCGACACCGAGTCGCCGAAATACGGCGCCTTGCGCATGCCGGTTTCGATCCCTGCTTTCCCCGCGACCCAGTTCGTTTCGGCCCCCATGGTCACAGACGATCCTTTCGCGCGGGTGGCGCTGCCTACAGTCACTGAGCGCCGGCCCGGACGCGAAATACCGTTCCGCATCGATGATCGCCCCTTCACCGTGGAAGCGGCGCCGGTGCTCAAGGGGGGGGCAGCGCGTGAGATCTGCGTCTTCAAGACGCCACCTACCGGCGAGGCGAAGGAACTCAAGGTGGTCTTGATCGGGGCCGACGGTGCGGAAAAAGAGCAGAAGGTCGACGCCTTGAAAGTAGGACGCGATGCCGACGGTTTCGACCGCGTCAGTTTCACGATCTCCGCGAAAGACGTTGCCGCGGGTGAGTACGGCCTGCGCGTCAGCGTCGGGCTTACGAACTCGACCGTGTCGAGACTCCGCGTTCAGTAGAAGCGTGGGAGGCGCCGCCGCGAAGCGGCCTATTCGAGCTTGAGCGACCGGATGTGCTCGAGGAGCGCCGGGCCGAGGTCTGCTCGTTTGAGTGCCAGGTCCACGGTTGCTTTCAAGAACCCGAGCTTTTGTCCCGCGTCGTACCGGTTCCCTTCGAACTCATAGCCGAGCAGGGTTCGCCGGGCGGCGAGAGCCCGCAGGCCGTTGGTGAGTTGGATTTCACCGCTCTTGTCGTGGGCGGTCTTCGCAAGATCGTCGAAGATGTCCGGGGTGAGGACATACCGGCCCATGATGGCGAGATCCGAGGGCGCATCTTCCTGTTTGGGCTTTTCGACCAGCTCCTTGAGGACGTG
>JAYUUU010000208.1:0-3320 GCA_043754395.1 Vicinamibacteria bacterium | reverse complement strand
GGGTCCGCCCCGGGCGAAGGGCCGTCCATGGATGACACCGCCGACCTCGCCACGATCATTACCGAACTGGGCTCGGGCGAAGAGAGCGAGGTCGAAGGCGAGGAAGGCGCCCCCGGCGAGGCGGAGGCAGAAGAGACGGATACCGCCATCGTCAAGCTGGCGAACAAGATCATCATCGAGGCGTACAACAAGGGAACCTCGGATATTCACATCGAGCCCTACGGCAAGCTCATGCCCACGGTTATCCGGTTCCGCATTGACGGTGATTGCATGAAGCATCTCGAGGTGCCGCCCGCTCACCGCAACGCTCTCGTGCAGCGCTACAAGATCATGGCGAAGCTCGACATTTCGGAAAAGCGCAAACCCCAGGACGGCAAGATCCGCTTCAAGGGGCCGATGGGCGTCATCGAACTCCGCGTCGCCACCATTCCCACCTCGGGCGGAAACGAAGACATCGTCATGCGTATTCTCGCGGCCAGCAAGCCGCTTCCCATGGAGAAGATGGGTTTCTCCGACCGGAATCTGAAGGAGATGCAGACGGTCCTCAACAAGCCCTACGGCATCGCTCTCGTTGTCGGCCCCACCGGTTCCGGTAAGACCACGACACTCCATTCCTGCCTCGGCTACATCAACACCGTCGACATGAAGATCTGGACCGCCGAGGACCCGGTCGAAATCACGCAGTACCAGCTGCGCCAGGTGCAGGTGTTTCCGAAGATCGGGTTCACGTTCGCGACGGCCATGAAGGCCTTCCTGCGCGCCGACCCCGACGTGATCATGGTCGGTGAAATGCGTGACCATGAAACCGCGGCGACCGGTATCGAAGCCTCGCTCACCGGCCACATGGTCCTCTCCACCCTCCACACCAACTCGGCGCCTGAAACCATCACGCGTCTCATGGACATGGAGATCGATCCGTTCAACTTCGCGGACGCGCTGCTTGGAATCATGGCTCAGCGCCTCGTGCGAACTCTTTGCGGCGACTGCAAAGAGGCGTACGTTCCCGAGAAGCTCGAATACGACGGCATCGCGGATGTCTACGGCACGGAGTTCTGGCCCGAACTCAATGCTCCCCTCGGGCACACGCTCTATCGGCCGAAGGGCTGTGCCAAGTGTGGCGGAGGCGGTTACAAGGGCCGCGTCGGCATCCACGAGCTGCTGGTCGCCACCGACGAGATGAAGCGCCTGATCCAGAAGAAGGCGAGTGTTGAAACGATGCGCGGCCAGGCGCTCAAGGATGGAATGCGCACCCTTCTCCAGGACGGCCTCATGAAGGCGGTCAAGGGGCGTACCGACGCCAAACAGGTCCGGGCCGTCTGCATCAAGTAAAGACTCGGCGCGTTCCAGGGCTGCCTCGTCTCGCCGGCCCTCCCTCCACCTGACAGCAAGGCGTTGACCGCCTCGGGTGGGCGGTTGGATCTTCCTTTTCCTGTTTTGGGGTTCGCATCGGTCTGCGCGCGAGTACCCTGGAAGGCCTCGGCGTCCTCGAGGGCTGGCGATTCAAAGCGAGCAAACCCATTCCCTCGGGCGTGGTCGATGCCTTGTATTCGTACATTCCGGGCGGCTCCGGCCCACGGCCGGGCACTAAGCGCTTCCATGTCCTCTATCGCGATGCGACGCGCCTCGCCCGTTCCCTCGACATCGATGAAGTTCGCCGCGCCTTGGGTCGCGACCTTTCGATGATGGTTGGTTCCACCGCGCGGCGCCGCGTCTTCGTCCACGCGGGTGTCGTGAGCTTCAATGACGGCGCCATTCTCATTCCCGGGAAGAGTTTTTCAGGGAAGACGACGCTCGTCCGCGCTCTCGTCGACGAAGGCGGTGTCTATTACTCCGACGAGTACGCGGTGCTGGATTCGCGCGGCCGCGTTTCCCCCTGGGCCGAGGCTCTATCTATCCGCGCGAACGGCGCGCTCGAGGCCGCCCAGTCGCATTCGCCGGAGGCTCTTGGTTTCAAGGTCGGACGCAAAGCGCTGCCGGTTCGCATGATCGTGCTCACCTCCTTCGAGGATGGCAAACGCTTCCGGCCCCGGAGTATGTCGCCCGCGGCCGGCGCCCTGGGCCTGCTCGAGCACACTCTGCCGGCCCAGACGCGGCCTCGGGCCACGTTGCGCGCGCTCGCTTCCGCGGTTTTAGGTGCGCAGGTGATCCGGGGGGCTCGGGGGGAGGCCCGCGATGCGGCACGGGCGATCGTGAAGGCCCTCGAGCCGCGCTTCGGCTGATGCCCGGGCATAGCCGCCCGAGTCACCCACCCCGCTTCTCCGTGGCGGTGGTCGTACGCAACGAAGCGGGCCGCATTTCCCGAGACGGGTGAGCATCACCCTCGCTCCGCCGCAGTATCAAGGTTGGGCAAGGCCCGCCTGAATAGTCTGGCTTGTCGCGTGGGACGAGCCAGGCAGAAGAGTGAGCCGGGCGTCGGCGCACGTGGCGGCCTCCACGCACACGAACTCGCTCCAGCGAGCACCCACATCCTTCATGGAGCTTCCACCGGCCTCGCCCGGGTTCCACACCACCGTGGCCTCGCTGCCCGCCTTCACCACATCGGTCCGCCGTGTCATGGACGGGTCGTGGACGGTCACCGGGGTTCGGCTGGGAACGTAGATGTTGTTCACCTCGCCGCCATCGAATGAGATTGGGCCCGACTGCGCACCACGGTTCTTTCGAGTGGAGTGCACGAATGGCTGGCCTTCGAGGCCCGCGACCAAGACGCGCCGCACATCGCCGACCCGCAGGTACGTGTGAAGCGCGTCGGTGTACGAGAAGGGCTCGTCGCCCGGGTTCGTGGTCGTGAGTTCGATCTCGAGCGAAGCGCCGATCGTCGCGGTCAGAGTGAGCTCAAACAAATGCGGCCAGGCCGCGAGAGTGGAAGCGTCATCAGAGAGGGCAAGGCGTAGTCGCGTTCTCCCATCGGAGAGTTGTGCGACATCGAGAGCGCGCCATTCCCGTGTTCTCGCGAGGCCATGTGCGGGGAGTTCGGGCTTCGTGGGATGGGGACCGAACCAGGGCCAGCAGAGCGGGACCCCGCCGCGAATGGCCTTGCCGATCTGAAACGAACTGATGGGGCTCAGCCACAACAAAGGCTCGTGTCCGATTGGCTGAAAGTGCGTGACCTGCGCGCCAAGGAGGTAGACGTGAGCCTCGGCCAGCCCGTTCGTGACGACGAATCTCGACAGGCCATGGGCGTCCGTCTCCTGCCGCACCACCCCGGGAATCGAAAGGGTCATTGGACGCAGATTAGCCGACAACGAACTCGCAGGTTGGACGCTCGCTCGTTTGTGGGGGGCGGGGCGATTTCAACGCCCGACACGGAACAGAGCGAAGGC
>JAYUUU010000207.1:0-2297 GCA_043754395.1 Vicinamibacteria bacterium | reverse complement strand
GCTTCTCGAAAAAGGCGTCCGGGCTTCGGTGATGGGCCGCTCCGCGTTGCGCTTCGTGTCTCACAAAGACGTCACGCTGGACGATTGCGACGCCGCCGGACGGGCTTTGGTAGAGGCTTGCAAGAGCTTATAGATACGTGCTTTAGGTTGCCTCGGAACTATGACGAAACTGTGACACACGGAGTGTGAAAAAGGTCTCTAGACTCCCCACATGTTCGATAGCACTTTGAGCGATGGCGCGGACGCTTTGTCTTCGACTCCGCTTCAAAACCATAAGGCAACTCCCTCCATGGTGAGGGAGGCCGAGGTGTCGCTTCGCCTTCTCATAGCGCCCTTCGCGAAACCACAGGACGCGCGCGCCTGGATCCAGTTTTTCGGCACATTGACGCTTTTCGTCGCGGGCTGGGCTCTCACTGCGGTTTCGGTGACGCGAGGCTGGGGGTTTCTTGCCACGGCTCTTCTCGCGATTCCCACCGCCGGCTTCGTGGTGCGTCTCTTCATCATCCAGCACGACTGCGGACATGGGTCGTTTCTGAGTTCCGCCAAAACGAGTGACCGCGTCGGCGCCTTCATCGGCATGCTGACGATGATGCCGTACAGCTACTGGCGCAAGACACACGCGATCCACCACGCGACCTCCAGCAATCTCGACCGCCGTGGTTTCGGGGACATCGACACGATGACGCTGCAGGAATACCGGACGCTGCCGGTCTGGCGCCGCCTCGCGTACCGTGTCTATCGCCACCCCGCGGTGCTGCTCGGGGTCGGGCCCTTCTATCAGTTCGTCCTCAAGCACCGCTTCCCCTTCGATCTGCCCTTCACGTACCGCAAGGAGTGGAACAGCATCGTCCTCAACAACCTGGCGCTCCTCGGCCTGTTCGGCGGACTCACCGCGATCCTGGGGCTCAAGACGCTGTTGCTCGTCCACCTGCCCATCGTGCTCATCTCCGGCACCGCTGGAGTGTGGCTCTTCTACGTCCAGCATCAGTTCGAAGACACCTACTGGGATCGCGACGGGTCCTGGACGGTCGACCGCGCGGCGTTTGAGGGCAGCTCGTATTTCCACCTTCCGAAGATCCTGCAGTGGTTCAGCGGCAACATCGGCTTCCACCACATCCACCATCTGGCCCTCAAAGTGCCGAACTACCGCCTCGAGGAGTGCTACAAGTCGAGCCCAAGGCTTCAGCAGGCGCCGACCCTCACGCTTCGCACGAGCTTGCGCTGCGCCTCCCTTGGCCTTTGGGATGAGACCACGAAGCGTCTCGTGCCCTTCGCCGCCGCCCGGGGCTAGAGCAGCCCGCGCAGGGAGGCCGCGAGTACCGCGGCATTCCCTTCGTCTTCGTGCTTGAAGAAGATCCAGGCTTCCGACCACGGCTGCGTTCGGATTCTCTCGAGCCAGGCCCTCAGATCCGCTTCGGTGTAGTCGGTTCGTCGCAGGCGGAAATAGCCCCAGTCGGTCGTTGGGAACACAGGCGGACCAAGCTCCCCTGTCTTCTCGTCTGTCTCTGAGGCTGCGAGTGTCGCGTGGCGCTCCTTGAGGAGCGCATAAGTCTCGTCGTCAAACCATGTCGCGTGACGGAACTCGAGAGCGGCGCGCGTGCCTTCGGGAAGGAGGGCCAGGAAGCGGTCCAGTTTGCCGAGGTCCTTCTTCATCCAGGGTGGCAGCTGGAAAAGAATTGGGCCGCGCTTGCTGCCGAGGCTTTGCGCCGAGTTCAGGAAGTACTCGACCTCGGAGGCGCAGTCCTCGAGCTTCTTGATGTGCGTGATCTTCTGGGGCGCCTTGAGTACGAAGGCGAAGTGCTCCGGCGTATCGGCTGCCCATTTCTCGAGCAGCTCCGGCTTCGGCATCCGATAGAACGTGTTGTTGATCTCAACCGTCTCGAAACGCTCCGCGTAGTACGCGAGCATCCCTTCGTCCTTGAACTTCTCAGGATAGAAAGTCCCCTTCCATTCTTTGTAAGCGAACCCACTAGTCCCGACGCGGATGCGCATAGTCGGAGCCTCTACCTCACACGTGTGCGGGCGGTTCGCAGGGAGACTCTGACCGCGGCGGGGGCGGTGCCGCCCCGCGCCGCCTTGGCCGCGACCGCTTTCCCGGGGTCGAAGAAGTCCTTGATGCGTCCCGCGATCTTCGGGTGAGGGCTTGAAAGAGTGGCGCGGGCGATGTCCATAAGGGGGGTCCTGGCGCTCACCGCATCCGCCACCATCGAGCCCACCATCCCGTGAGCCTTCCGGAACGGCACGCCCTCACGAGCGAGTGCTACGGCGAGCGAGGCCGCCATCATGCCTTCAACCGA
>JAYUUU010000206.1:0-14925 GCA_043754395.1 Vicinamibacteria bacterium | reverse complement strand
CCTCACGCGGCGACTCGAGTCCGTCGCGTCGGCGTCAGGGTGCCCTGTGGACGTCGTGAACGCGGGAGTTCACGGTTATTCCACCGATCAGGAGGCGCTTTGGTATCACGCCGAAGGAGAGCCACTCGGCGCCGATATCGTCGGCATCGCCGTCTACTACAACGATTTCATTCACAACATCCGCGATCGCTATGCGATCTCATTGAAGCCCCTGCTCGAACTTAGGGAAGGCTCTCTCGTTCCGGTGAACACTCCGTTGCCCGAACGAAAGATACCGGGCGACGACGTCGCCCTCACACCTCCAAGTGCCCGGCGGATCGAAGGTTCAGCCCTCAAGACTCTGGTTCTAGAGAGGCTCTTCAGCGGGGCTCCGCGCTGGTACGACCGGCTCGCGCGCATGGGTCTGGTCGAAACCTATGTGCCCGATTCGATCCCCGACGAGCTTCGCGTTTATCGAAAGGGGAATCGAAACCCCGAGGTCGAACGCGCGTGGGAACGCACGGCGGAGATTCTCGGATGGCTGTCTGAAACTGTCCGCGCGCGCAACGCCCGCCCCGTGCTGATCCACATTCCCGCCCGCCTGGAGATCAGCGACCGGGCCTTCGATCTGACGATGCTCAGGTATGGCCTCGACCGGCAGGCGTGGGATCCGGGCCGGGTGCGCGAGCGTCTTTTGGAGATCGCCGCGCAAAAAGGTTTCGCGTTCCTCGATCTCACGCCAAGTTTGCGCGCGTCGACCGGCCTTCTGGCGGGGGACCCCTACTTCCCGTACGACGGTCATTGGAACCGAATGGGACACGATGTCGCCGCTCGTTCGCTCTTCGACTTCCTCAAGGACCAGACCCTGCTTTCCTGCGCCAGAATGAGCCGGTGAAGAAATTCCTTCCCGCGGCGGGTCTTGTGGTCGCGCTCGCGAGCGCCACCTTGTTCGCCACGAAGATGTGGTCCTGGGTCCTGCACTTCGATCCGGGTTTCGCGTTCACGCACCAGGCGGTCCCAACCGGCGCGCCGCTTTCTTCCGGGGTGACGATCCTTCTTGTCGACGGGCTTCGTCTCGACGGATCGAAAACCATGCCGGCTCTGAACGCCCTGCGGGCGAGAGGGGCGTCGATTGACGCGGTGGTGGGGACGCCATCTTTCTCCCGGCCGGGCCGGGCGACCATCGCAGTGGGCGCACCGCCTGCGATTCATGGGGTCACCACCAACCGCCAGAAGCGCGCGATATCCCTCGACAACCTCATTCGCCGCGTGGGTGAGGCGGGCGGGACCTGTCGCGTTGCCGGCTCGAAGATCTGGTCGGGCCTTTTCGCGGACGACATCGCACGTTGCGGCGTGTATCAGGAGGGCGAGAACAAGGAAGGCCCGGGAATGTTCGTCCACCAGGTCCCCTCGATTCGCGTGACTCAGGAGAAGGGGATCGCGTTCGTGCTCGAGCAGCCCGCGATGCTCCGGATCGCCGACATCATCTCGACCGATTTCGCGGCGCACGAATACGGAGGCGCGTCGTCCGAGTATCTCGCGGAGCTGCAGCGGGTCGATGCGCTCATCGCGGCCCTCGTGACCCGTCTCGATTTTTTACGCGAGACGCTCGTGGTCACGTCGGATCACGGTCACCGGGATATGGGTGGCCACGGGGGGGAAGAGGCCGAAGTGCTCGCGATTCCCATCGTGATGGCGGGTGCCGGGGTTCGGCCCTCGACAAGCGTCAAGGCTCTGCAGGCGGACCTGGCCCCGACCCTAGCGGCACTTCTCGGGCTCTCTCTTCCCACCGCGAGTTCGGGCCACGTGCTCGCGGAAGTGCTGGTGGCCGACGACGCGAAGCTGGCCGTGATCAAAGGCGCGTCCGCGCTGCAGGAGCAGGCGTTCGACAAGGCCATCACCGGGCGCATCGGCCTCGAGGCAGCGGCGGGCCGTCCCGCCTGGCCGGACTTGATGTCCAAGCTCCGCGACGATATGCGCGGGATGCGCCAAATCATCGCGGCCTTGCTGATGGCGCTGAGCGTAGGCTTTCTGGTGGTTGCTCTGAAGCTCGCGGGTCCGGATCCGCTCGGGCTCTTCGCGGGCATCGCTTTCATGGCCCTGGTCCTCGTGCTCGGAGTCGGCGCGAGGATTCCCGCGATGTCCTTTTCCGCCATCAACTACGACGAGCTGCTGATTCCGTTCTTCGTGAGGATCCTCGTTCTGGCCTCGGTCACCGCACTCTCGGGGATTGTGTCAGCGCTTCTCGTCGGCCACTTTGTTTCGAAGGCGAAGCCTTCGCCGATCGGAGCCGCGGGAGCCGTGGGGCTGATCGCAACGACGATTCTGGCCGTCCCCCTTCTGGTGTCCTGGGCGTGGAATCTGCTGCTCGACCCCGTCCTCCTGCCCGGTCCGGACGCGATGGTGGCGGCGTTCGCCTTCACGCTCTCGATCATCAGCGTGTGTCTGACCACGCTGATCGTCATCGTCGTTCTCCTCGCGATTGAGCGCCGAGGGTCGCAGCCGGAGTTCCAGAACCTCGCCTGAGCGCGGTTGCGCCGCGAACCAACGCAGCGCAGAATCCACTTCCCTGAAATCATCCAAGGAGGATCTTCATGCTTCGACACGTCTTTACCGGCCTCGCCCTGTTCACATTTCTCCTGGCGGGAGGCGCCGCTCCCGCGAAGGCGCAGGGGAAGCAGAGGTACCTCGACAAAGAAACCTTCTTCCAGATGGAGTCGATCGCGAACCCGGTGATCGCACCGGACGGCTCGCAGATCGTCTTCACCCGCGGTTTCGTCGATACGAAGAAGGATCAGAACGCGTCCCTCCTCTGGATCGTGGACGCCCGCGGCGAGAGGCTGCGTCAGCTCACTGAAGGCACGTTCCGTGATTCAGCACCCGCCTTCTCGGCCGATGGCAAACGGATCGCGTTCCTGTCCAACCGATCGGGCTCGACTCAGATCCACGCGATGTGGCTCGATACGCGCGAGACCGCGCAGCTCACCCGGCTCGACACCGAGCCGTCGGCGCCACGCTGGTCGCCCGATGGAACGAAGATCGTCTTCACCGTGCGCGCGCTCGACGAAGCGTCGCCCCTGCCCATCAAATTGCCGAAGACGCCGAAGGGCGCCGAACTCGCGAAGCCCGCCGTCATTATCGATCGAACGGTGTGGGGCGCTGACGGCACCGGTCCAACCGCGAAGGGCTACACGCATGTCTTCCTGGTCGACGCGCAGACCGGAGGCATCTCGCGCCAGATCACTTCCGGGGATTACAACCACACCGGGCCGACCTTCTCGCCGGACGGGAAGACGATCTACGTCTCGGGCATTCGCAAGGCCGACGCCGAGTATCTGAAAGGCGACTCGGAGATCTACGCGATCTCTCTCGACACCCTCGAGGCGAAGGCCCTGACGGATCGGAACGGACCCGATTCGCAGCCCCTGGTCTCGCCGGACGGAAAATGGATCGCTTACGTCGGTAATGACGAGAAGGGCTACACGAACGACATCGCGTCGCTCCACCTGATGTCTTCGACCGGTGAAGGCAAGCGCATCCTCGCGGGCGGCCTGCCGAGTTCTCCAGGCGACCTGACGTGGGGAAGTGACGGCGTCTACTACTCAATGGAAGAGAAGGGCGAGAAGAACATCTACTTCGTCTCCACGAAGGTGGCCGGGTCCGCGCCGCAGAAGATCACCTCCGGCGCCTACATGCTGAACGGCCTCACCATGGCGAAGAGCGGACTCAACGCCGCGGTGCGGACGTCGCACAACGAGCCCGGCGCGCTGGTCTCGTTCACCCTCCTTCGGCCGAACGACCACCGTGTGCTCGTCGACGTGAACAAAGACGTCCTCGAAGGCGTGAAGCTCGCGGAGTCCGAAGAGATCTGGGTCACCTCGTCGGATGGCCTCAAGGTTCAAGGCTGGCTGATGAAGCCCGCGAACTTCGATCCATCGAAGAAATATCCGCTGGTGATGTGGATCCACGGCGGACCGTGGAGCATGTACAGCGTGGCCTGGAGCTGGGCGTTTCAGAACTTCGCCGCGAATGGCTATGCGGTTTTGTGGATGAATCCCCGCGGCTCCACCGGCTACGGACAGGACTTCGTCCTCGGCATTCAGAACTCTTATCCGGGCAAGGACTACGACGACCTCATGGCCGGCGTCGACGCGGCGCTCGCGAAGGGCTTCGTCGACAAAGACAATCTCTTCGTCTGCGGAGGTTCGGGCGGCGGCGTCCTGACTGCATGGATCGTGGGCCATACGGACCGGTTCCGCGCGGCGGTGTCGATGCGGCCGGTGATCAACTGGCATTCGTTCGTCGGCAACACCGATGGGAACTCGTGGTACGACCAGTTCAAAAAGTACCCTTGGGAAGATCCGATGGAGTACGCGCGGACCTCGCCCCTCACGTTTGTGGGCAACGTCGTGACTCCGACCATGGTGATGACCGGCGAAGCCGACATGCGCACGCCCATCTCGCAGAGCGAGGAGTATTACCGAGCGCTCAAGATGCTGCGCAAGGCCGATACGCTTCTCGTTCGCATGCCGGAGGAATTCCACGGCTGGCGAAGGCCCACGCACCAGATAGCACAGCAGCTCTACCTGCAGGCATGGTTCGAGAAGTACCGCACGAAAGGCAGCAAGGAAGCAATTCCCGCCCTGCCGTAGAAGCCGCTAGCCGCCCGGACCTCGAGTCGTGGACTTCACCACGAGGTAGACGAAGGGCGCGTTACTCACCGCATTGAACCAGTGGGGCACGCCGCGCGGAATCACGATGACGTCGCCTTTCGTAACCGTACGGGCCTCGCCGCCGGTGGTGCTGGCGGCGCGGTGTTCGTTCGGGCTCACCGTGCGCGGTTCCACCATCAGGCCGCCCGATACGAGCGTGGCTGTGCCCTCGAATACGTAGAAGACATCGGTATCGGTGTCGTGAACCTCGGCGTCTCCCGGGCCTTCGCGCCTCGCCATGCCCACGCGGTAGTCCGAAGTTTCGAGGAACGAGCCGCCGGCGGTCATGGCGTTAACCACGTCCGCGGCGGCGACGACGGTCGTTTGAGAGGAAGGGGCGCTCATGCGTGAAATGTCTCCTGGGGGTTCCTTATCCGACGTCGAGGGAACGTCGTCGTCGCGACTCGAGGGCCTTGCCCTTCGCGGCTTCGGCCTGGGCCTCCTTCTGCTTGCCTTCGCGGCTGAGGATGTCCGCGATGACGTAGTGGCCAAGCGGCGCCACCTCTGAGACGCTGTCGACCTTGAGGCCGCGTTCGGCGAGATCGCGTGCGGCCGCAAGGCGGCCGGCGTTCAGTTCCTCTCGCGCGAGGAAGAAATAGGCGGGGCCGAAGTCGGGCGCTTTCTCCGTGGAGAGTCGCAGTTCCGCGATAAATCCGTCGCGATCGCCGGCCGCCTTCTTCATCTGCGCAAGGTTGAATCGGGCCCGTCCGTGGTCCTGGTAGGTGGCGAGTTCCTTCTCATACAGCGCCTTGGCCTCCGCGAGCTGACCCCTCTCTTCGAGCAGGCGGGCCAGGGTGTAGTGGGCGGTACGGAGGTCCGGCTCAATCGCGAGGGCCTGCCGCACCAGCCCTTCGGCCTCCTCGGCCTCGCCCCTCTCAAATGCGATGACGCCGAGACTCGCATAGGCGGCGCCCATTTTCGGGTTCTGCTTGAGCGCCTCGCGGAATGTCGATTCCGCTTCTTTCACGCGGCTCAAGTCGAGATACAGAGTCGCCAGCTGATACCAGGCCTGCGGGCTCTTCGGGTCAAGCTTCAGGGCCGTCTTGAAGCCTTCAATGGCCGCCTTGAAGTTCCGTTGTTCTCGATAGACCTGGGCCAGATTATTCATGGCGATCACGTTGTCGGGCTGAAGAGAAAGAACGTTCTTGTACGCCGCGATGGCCTCGGATGTTCTTTTCTCACGGCCCAGCCAGTTGCCGAGGGTGAGGTGAGCGTCGATGATGCCCGGATCCTCCGCGAGAACCTCGCGCATTGCCGCGATGGCATCGTTCATCCGCTCGTCCTGGGCAAGGGCCTTGGCCAGGCCCATCTTGTTGAAGATGGCGATCTTGCTCTTGGGATCCGGCAGGATCTTCCCGGCCTCTACTTTTACGGTGGAGCCGACATAGCCAAGCGCCGCCAGTCGCTCGAGGGTTTCAGGGTCGAGGGTGGCTCTCTCCGGCGCGGCCGCGTCCGCACCCGCGAGGGCCATCAGACGTGCCTTCATCTCCTCGCCCCGAAGGGAGTTCGCCTTGTAGACGTTCGTCGCCTCGGTTGGGTCGTCGCTGAGCCGATACAACTCGGGCTCCGGCGCATCGATGTACTTCCAGTCACCCAGCCGGAGGCCTCGCAGATGCTGCCAGCCGAAATGGAAACGGGTGAAGTACGTCTCGACATAGGCGTCGTGTTTGACGTCCGCGGCAGGGTCAAGGATGAGGCGGGCCGCCGTGCGCCCATCCGCCCCGGAGAGTGGCGGCAGGCCGCTAAGATCCAGAAGCGTCGGCGCGATGTCGGCCGAAGACACGGGTGCTGCGGCACGCCCCCGGTCGCCCCAGGGTGTGCGAATGATCAAGGGAACGTGCATGGTCGAGTCGTAGATAAAGAAAGCGTGCGTTTGTTCCTGGTGGTCGCCCAAACCCTCCCCGTGGTCCGCCGTGATCACGACGATGGTGTTGTCAACCAGGGCGCGATCCTGAAGGAACTGCCGGAGTCGGCCGAGAACCGAGTCGGTGTAGGCGATCTCGCCGAGATAGGGCCGGCCCACATACCTCGACTTGAATGGCTCCGGCGGATCGTACGGTGTGTGCGGATCGTAGAGATGGATCCAGGCGAAGAATGGCCGTGACTTTCGCGACTCGATCCACCGGAGCGCGTCCGTCATCACTTCGTCGCCGGGTTTTTGAACCGTGCCGAGGGAGATGGTCTTGTACTTTGAAAGATCGAAAGCGTCGGAGTAGGTGTCGAATCCCTGTCCGATACCCCACTTCGAGGCGAGAACCCACGCGGCCACGAAAGCCCCGGTTTCGTAGCCCGCGGCCTTGAACCGTTCGGCGAGCGTCTCCTCGCTGGCGGCGAGAAAAAACCCCCCGTTGTCCCGCACTCCGTGGTGACCCGGCAGGCGCCCGGTCATGATCGTTGAGTGGGAAGGCAGGGTGAGGGGCACTGCCGACACGGCTCTTTCAAAGACCACGCCCTCGGCGGCGAAGGCGTCGAGGTTAGGCGTGTCTACTCCCTTGAAGCCGTAGGCAGGGAGCCGGTCGGCCCTCAAGGTGTCCAACGTGACGAGGACCACGTTCACCGTCTTGTTCCGCGCCCGCTGCCGTAACGCACGGGACGCCCCTTCTTCGGTCGCGGGCGGTCGCCCCACCCACATCGCGGACAGAATGGCCGCGACGATGACACCGACCGTCACCATGATTGCCGTCCATGGGCGACGTCGTCTTGGTGCTTCGAGTGGCGGAGGGGACGGGCCCTTTCGAGATGCCATGCGGGAAAGGGATCGTACCAGCAGGAACTCGCCACTTTGAGACGTCGAGACTTGTGAATCAAACGGTTGAATCGGCGCGTCGAATGTCTATACTCGCGAAAACCTTGGGGGCAACCCCCGCTGCCGTTCATTTTCCTGGAGGAGATAACGTGGAATACGGGAAGAAACAAACCGCTCGCGCTGTAGCGACGGTCGTTCTAGCAAGCGTTTTGCTGGCTGTAGCTGCGCCGAGTAAGGCCGCTGAAGCCGCTCCGCGTTTGATGGAGCCAAGACCAACCCTCGCGGCCGTCGCCTCGGAAAAGGTCGAGGCCCTCAGCAACGAGTCCCTGGCCGCCGCCGCCGTGCAGGCTGCTGCCCCTCCGGCTCAGACCGCCGATGGCGGAGGCTTTTTCAAATCGGGCAAAGGAAAGGCCGCGCTTGTGATGCTGGTCGCTGCTACCGGCCTCACGGTGTACTCGAAGTACCACGACCGGGTTAAGTCGGTGATCCGTTAATGAGGTCCCACATGATGATAAAGACAAAAGTATTCCACGCGCTGGTCGTGCTCGCGGTCATGGCGATCGGGTCGCCGGCATTCGCTCAGTCGCTTACCGGTACGGTGAGCGGTGTTGTGAAGGATGAACAAGGCGGCGTGCTTCCAGGCGCCACCTTGAGCCTGGTCGGCAAAACCGGCGCCGTCACCACGGTGGCGGGCACCGATGGAACCTACCGGTTCCTCGCGGTCGAGCCGGGTGCTTATTCCATTTCCGCAACGATGAGCGGCTTCGAGGGCAGGCGCCAGCCGGGAGTGTTCGTCAACATCGGCAAGAACGCCACCGTGGAGTTCACTCTCCGGGTGAGTTCGCTCTCGGAAGTCGTGGATGTGAGCGGAGAGGCGCCGGTGGTGGACGTGACGAGTTCCTCCACCTCCAACACCCTTTCGAACGATCTCCTCTTCTCGATGCCCATCCGTCCCACCAATGCGGCGACCCAGCTCATGAACTTCATGCCCGGGATCAACTCCCAGTCGGCGTATGGCGGTGACGGTTCGACGGGCAACTCTCTGCTTCTCGACGGTGTCGACACCCGAGACCCCGGGTTCGGGTCGGCGTGGACCTTCTTCAACTTCAACATTGTCGAAGCGGTGGAGATCGGTGGCCTCGGGGCGGCGGCTGAATACGGCGGATTCACCGGAGGTGTCGTCAACACGGTCACCAAGTCGGGCGGCAACAAAAATGGAGGCCTTTTCGAGGTTCAGTTCACGAACTCCAGCTTCGGCACCTCGAACGTCACATCGGCGATCCGCAAGGACAACCCGGCTCTGGGCGACCCGGCGAAGGTCACCAAGCTTCTGGACCTCACCGGTCAACTCTCCGGCCCGTTCATCAAGGATAAGTTGTTCTATTTCGCTTCGGTCCAGCGCTATCAGCTCGAGACCGATCCTTCGGGTCCGCTGACTTACCGGAAGGAGGTCAGCCCGCGCCTCAACGGCAAGCTCACCTATATCAAGGACTCCAAGAACAACTTCAATCTCACCCTGCAGGCCGACGACTACAACATCAAAGGGCGGTGCGACGTCGCGGCCTATCTCTGCGCGGACAACCTGCTTGATGACGAGGACGCGCCGGAATACGTGTGGATCGCCTCGTGGCGACACGTGTTCTCGCAGAAGACGCTGGCCGAGGTGAAGTACACCGGCTGGTGGGGCTACTTCGACCTCAATCCGGTTGTGAACAAGCCCGGCCGCACCGACGGCGACACGGGGACCCGAACCGTGTCTCTTGGCTGGTTCTCCTATTCGGACCGGACTCGCAACCAGGCCAACGCCTCCATCACACACTACGCGGACGGCTACGGGAAGCATCAGTTGAAATTCGGCGTCGAAGTGGAGCGAAGCACCGCGCGCGACCGGTATGGCTACATCAACGACGCCTACTACTACGACTACGGCGGCAAGCCCTACTACCAGTTCGATTACGGGTACGACATCAATGGCACCAACCAGCGCCTCGCGGCGTTCGCCCAGGACTCGTGGCAGATCAGCGATCGTTTGAGCATCAACCCCGGCGTGCGTCTCGACACCTACCGGGGCAAGGGCAAGGGTGTGGGCACCGTCTACAGCGCGACCGGCATCGCACCCAGGCTGGGGTTTGCTTTCGATCTCACCGGCGACAACAAGACCGTGCTCAAGGGCTCGTTCGGTCAGTACTATGAGGGACTCTTCACCCCCATTTTCGCAGGCGCCCTCCCCGGCAAGGAAGATTTCGTCACCTACGACGTGAGTTCCTGCCCATCCATCACGGCCAACTGCAAGCCCTTCCGCAAGGAAATCGATCGATCGCCGGCGGTGCTTTACAAGGTGGATCCCGACATCAAGCACCCCCGGACCGACGAGTTCACGGTTGGACTCGAGCGGGCCCTGACACGGGACCTTCGCTTTTCCGCCACCGGGATTTTCCGCGAACTGAAGAATGCGCAGGGATCGGTGATTCCTTCGGCCCGCTGGGCTCCCACAACGGTGACCAACGCCCTGACCGGTGCGCCGCTCACCGTTTATCGATGGACCAATCGGTCGGCGTCGGAGAAAGACCTGCTCATCACGAACCCCGACGGATTCCAGTACAAGGATGCTGCCGGGAACGTCCTCGCCACCGCCGAAGGAGATCGCAGCTACAAGGCGGCCATGTTCGTTCTCAACAAGCGCATGTCGAATCGGTGGCTGTCACAGGTCTCCTACGTCTGGTCCCGGACCGAAGGGCACCTGAGCAACGGCTCGCTTGCTTCGGCGGGCACCAGCCGGTTCTTCGAAACGCCGACGCAGGGCACGGTAAACACCTTTGGCCGGGCTCTGAACGACCGGACTCACGAGTTGAAGGTTCTCGCCGGCTACGAGATCCCCAAGGTCGACGTGATGGTCAGCGCCTTCTATCGCAACGTATCGGGTCGGACCTACACTCCGTTTGCCCAGCTGTCTTCCACCCAGATCCCCGGCCTCCCGGCGAGCTCCTGGCGTCGTCCGCTTCTCGCGTCGCGAGGAAGTTACCGGCTCCCGAAGGAGAGCATTCTGGATCTGCGTATCGAGAAGATCCTCAAAATCGGATCAAAGGGAGACAGGATTGGCCTTGCCGCCGATATCACGAATGTGTTCAACCGCACCGTGATCACTGGCGCGCAGACCCGGTACCCCTCGGTGGGCGTGACCACGCCGTCGGGCCAGAGCGCGACCGTCCTTTTCGGCGGCCCGTCGTCCATCAACGCTCCCAGGCAGATTCAGCTCACGGCGCGGTGGTCGTTCTAGTCTTCTAGGTAGTTCGTCGGGTCGCTTCGCGCGACCCTTCAAAAGGCCTCGGGGCCGCACGCTCCGGGGCCTTTTTCTTGGCCTTCAAAGCCCGTTCGTCTTGGAAGCCGGTCCGAGTTTCGGGACAAAGGGAGCGAAGCGGTTCGATCTTGTCGTGGAAGCCACTTCCTGAAGATCCGCGCCGGGAAGTATCATGATGGAGCGGACCACCGGGGCCACCGTCGAGGTCCGGCTGACGTCGCCCTCAAGGACGAGTACCATTGGGCCGATTCGCGCCCTCTCGAAACGCATACTCAGCCCCTGGGGGCCCCCCTCAAGACCCATGAACTATGGCATCGTCTCCATGTCGGTTTCCTTCTAAACCGGCGTCCCTTGATTCAAAAGAGCCAAGAGGTGAATAACAAAATGACCCGCCGAACCGTCCTCGTCCTTTCCCTGATAGCGCTGCTCGCCCCCGTCAGGAGCTTTGCCGCCGAGTATCAAGTCGTGGTCCATCCGTCGAACCCCACCGACATCCTCACCAAGGAACAGCTCGGCAAGATGTTCCTCAAGAAGATCCTGAAGTGGGACACCGGTACGCCCATCGTCCCGGTCGACCAGGCCCCGATCGCTCCGGTGCGCGCGGTGTTCAACCGTCTCGTTCACGCGAAGCCGGCGAGCGCCATCGCCTCATATTGGCAGCAGCAAATCTTCGCGGGTCGCGATGTGCCTCCCGCGGAAAAGGCCGGCGATGCCGCGGTGCTCGCTTTCGTGAAGGCGAACCCGGGGGCCATCGGGTACGTGACCGCCGGGGTCAGCACCGACGGGGTAAAGCTCCTGAGCATCCGTTAAGACAAACCCAAGGGATCAAAAACGTGGCCTTGTTCCGTTTCGACTCGCTCTCCTTTCGTTTCAAGCTGCTGCTCCTCCCCGCGGTTGCGGCGATCGGGTTCGTCCTCACCCTGGTCGTGACCATGATGTCGGGCGGCCGCACGGCGGAGAAGCTGCGGCTCGCCGAAATGGGCCACGGTCCCTCTCTCGAGATGAGCCGGAACCTGGAGCAGATCCTCGCTCAGATCCAGCGGGGCCTTCAAGACGCGGTGGCGGCGAGCAACGCCGACTTCGCCTCGGACGTCGACCCCATGAAGCAGGAATTCCTGAAGACCCTCGACCAGGGGCGGAGCAACCCGGTGGTGAACCAGGCCGAACTGACCCAGCTCCAGGGCGCTTTCAACACCTACTTCGACACCGCGACCGCCACCACGAGGCTGATGATCACGAATGCCCGATCGACCGATCTCACCGCGTCGCTCGAGGCCATGCAGACCCAGTATCGGCAGGTCCGGGACACCCTGGCCGCCAACACCGAGCGCGACCGAAAGGCCATGACCGACGCCTTCGAAGAGGTGCGCCAGGCCCAGAGCCGGGCCACCCTTCTCATCATTGGGATCATTGTGTTCTCGCTCGCCGTCGTCTTCGCAGTGTCGATGAACGTCCGCTCCCTTGTTGACCCGGTCGGCCAGGCCGTTCAAGCGGCTTATCGCCTCCGCGATGGCGACGTGAGCGCCCGGTTTGAGACGAACGCGACGGACGAGATCGGCCAGCTCGTAAGGGCGCTGGCCGAAGTCACCGTCTATTTGAAGGAGATGGCGGAAATCGCGCAGAACATCGCGGAAGGCGACCTGCGCCGAAGCCCCGTGCCCCGTTCGGCCGAGGACCGTTTCGGCATCGCTTTCGGCGAAATGACGAGACGCCTCGCCGGCGTTTCCCAGGAACTCAAAACCCAGGCCGCGGGCATGGCCGCCGCGGCCCGGCAGGTCTCCTCCGCCGCGAGCGATCTCTCGGGCGGCACCTCCGATGTCGCCGCCTCGGTCGAGGAGACGCTTTCAAGCCTCGAGCAGATGCGCGCGTCCATCGCCGCGAACACCGGCAACAGCGTGCAGATGGAAGACATGGCGGGCCGGGCCGCGAACGACGCGTCGGAGAGCGGCCGGTCGGTTGAGAGCACCATGGCCGCGATGCGCGCCATCGTTTTGAAGATCACGGTGGTCGAGGAGATCTCGCAGCAGACGAACCTCCTCGCCCTGAACGCCGCCATCGAAGCGGCGCGCGCCGGGGAACACGGCCGCGGCTTCGCGGTGGTGGCGGCCGAGGTAAGAAAGCTC
Organism: Vicinamibacteria bacterium; assembly: GCA_043754395.1. Taxonomy (GTDB): domain Bacteria; phylum Acidobacteriota; class Vicinamibacteria; order Fen-336; family JAGNNV01; genus JAGNNV01. Next base: position 2,067 of record JAYUUU010000206.1, on the reverse strand, counting down.
GCCGAGCGCGCGCAGACCGCCGCTCAGGACATCGGCTCAGTGGCCGAGGAGAGCCTCGGGGTGGCCGAGAAGTCCGGCGCCCTCATCGCTCAGCTCGTGCCTCTGATTCAGCGCACCGCCGAGTTGTGCCAGGAAGTGGCGGCGGCTTCTCGTGAGCAGCAGACGGGCGTCGAGCAGATCACCCACGCGATGTCGAGGGTCGACCACGTCACTCAGCGGAACTCGGCCTCGGCCGAGGAGCTTTCCGCTACCGCCGAAGAACTTTCAGGCCAGGCCGGGGCGCAGCAAAAACTCGTGGCTTACTTCCAGACCTCCGACTCGAACTAATCGACGGCGACGACCCGGTTTCGGCCGAGAGTCTTGGCCTTCAGGCAGCGCCGGTCGGCCTCGTCCAGAAGTCGGTCGGCGCCCTCCGTGGGTGACGAGATCGCGGCGACACCGATGCTCACGCTCGTGTCGACGTCGCCGAGCACCTTTGTATCGGCGACCGCGGCGCGGATTCTCTCCGCGATAGGTGTGGCTTCCCCAGGGTCGGTGTGGGGCAGGACGACGACGAATTCTTCGCCGCCCCAGCGGAAGAGAAGGTCGTTCGCCCGCAGCGCGCGTTCGATCCTCCGCGTGACCTCGACGAGCACCTGATCTCCCGCGGCGTGGCCCAGGCTGTCATTCACGCTCTTGAACCTATCGAGGTCGACGAACAGGATCGCGAGGCCCATGCCCAGACGGCGGCCGCGTTCCACTTCGCCCGCGTAGAGATCGGGGAACGTGCGCCGGTTGAGGCACCCCGTGAGCGCGTCGCGCCGCGCCTCGTGCCTTTGCCTCTCGCCGAGCCTGGCGAGGGCGGTCGAGAACATTCCGGTGGCGAGGATGAGTGCGGTGGAGAGGAGCGCCATCATCAGAATGATTTCCCGGAACTTCGGTAAGAGGAGCTCTCCGTTGACGGTGCGCGCGTCGATCGCGAGCTCGATCGACCCGAGGGCCTGGTGAACGCCCAGGAAGACCACAAGACCAAGCAGAGCGAAGGCGACGACGATCAGGGCGACACCGTGGGTGTAGCTGAACTCGCGGCCGGGCGGGGTAACGAAACGATGGTCGACCCAGCGCCGCACCGCGGGGCCGAACCACCGCAGGACGGGCAGTGCGATGAGCTGGATCTGAGCGAAGTCGCCGAGGACCCAGCCCCGCCAGACCCGCTGAGCATCCGAGGGGTCCAGGGCATGGCTCGAGTTCCACAGGATCGCGGCGAGCGACCCCGTCACTGCGGACACGAGCGCCGTGGCGCTGAACCAGAACAGGTCCCGCATGCGCTTGAGATCGGGATGGACGCGGAGCACCACAAGCGACCCCCACAACATCAACGTCTCGATGACGCCGCCGATCGCGAAGACGAGGCTCATCCACAGGTTCATGCCGCTCGTCAGTCCGCTCACCACGTTCGCCACATAGATCGGCAACGCGCCCCAGGCCGGTCCCAGCCAGATCACCAGAAGGACCGAGAGGACGAACGGAGGGTAGATGGTAATCGCGAAGTCCACCCCCAGGATGTCGAATGGCACGCCGCTCCAGTCCTGCGTGACATTGAGCGCGCCGGTCACCCCGGAAACCAGCAGGACGACGAACCACAAGGCCACGACGCCCCGAAGGCGCGGGTTCGTTCCGATCGAAAGGACTTCCCGCAGGGGCCACCAGACGGGTCCGTGGTGATCGAGTGTCGGCACCCGGGCCGGAACGGCCTCGGGCGGCTCCGGCACAGCTCCTGGGGTCATGTCCTTAGGCAGCAGCTACACGCGAACGCGGCGCTCGCGCGACTGTAGAAACTCGAGGCCGGCGGGGAGGGACAGCGGGCGGGCGAGCCAATAGCCCTGGACGAGATCACAATCGTGGTTCAGAAGGAAACGATGCTGACTTTCCGTCTCGACACCTTCCGCCACGACCTTGAGCCCGAGGCGATGCGAGAGTTCGATCACCGAGGTGACGATCGCGGCCTGGGTGGGGTCGGTGTCGACGTCGCGGGTGAAGGATCGGTCGATCTTCACCACGTCTAAAGGCAGGCTTCGCAAAAGGTCG
>JAYUUU010000205.1:0-11779 GCA_043754395.1 Vicinamibacteria bacterium | reverse complement strand
CCGGATTTACTTCGGCCGCAGCGAGGGGGGTCTGGGGGGCTGAGCAGGCATGCGAAAGGAATTGCGGCCCCCCAGTTTCAACTACGTCAGCTGTATGACGCCCTCGGGGCCTAAGTAGACCGAGTGCTCGGCCTGGGCGACCGCGCATCCCGAGAGCGCCACGAGTGGGGGATAGGAATGAAGAAGCCGGGCGCGCTCGAGCTTGTGAAACACATTGGAGACGAACTCGTTCCCGAACTGGCGGAAGTAGCGCCTCGCGATCGGGAGGCCGCGCCACGACAAAAGTGCCAGGGCGAAGTCCCCTTCGACGCCGAATTCCTCCAGACGATCTTTCGCGGCAGGGAGGAGGCGAAACACTTCGGATGTCCCGCGAGGTCCCGAGCGCCCGTGGCCGTCAGTGGCGAAGGGCTCGATGGCGATCACGCCGCGCATCGGCAGCCGCCCTTCAGCCGCGCGCACCGTGTTGGTGATCGCGGGCGGCGTGTGGACCACGTATTGGCCGACGCCGTGGCCGCACAGGTTCTCGAGGGGCGTGAAACCCGCGCTCGTGATCGCGCGTTCGATCGCGGCACTCACATCCTTCACCGGCAATCCCGGCTTCGCCGTCTGCACCGCGGCGGAGAGAGCCTGCTTCGCGGCCTCGATCATTCGGCCATTCCCGGTGCCGCCCACGTTCACCGTGGTGGCGGTGTCGACCACCCAGCCGTCGATGTGAACGCCGATGTCGAGCTTGGCAAGGTCGCCGGCGTTGTACGTCCGGTCGTCGTCGGGCGAAGGGCAGTCGTGGGCGGCGATGTCGTTCACCGAGGTCTGCGCCGGGAACGCGGGTTTGCCCCCGCGTTTTTCTATCTCCGCCTCAACCGTCTCGCAGACCGACCGGAGCGAGGCGCCTGGCACGATCAAAGCGGCGCCTAGATCCCGCGCTTCGCGGGCGATCTGACCGGCGCGGCGGAGCGTGTTCAGGACCTGGGACATTGCGAGCTTCGCTGGCTTAGCGCAGGCCGGATTCACTCCGGCCGAAGCGCGGGGGTTTTCTGGACGGACTCTCGAGTCCGCCAGGGCAAAGTCGCTTGCCTCCGGCTCGCTCGTTTGTGGGGGGCTGAGCACTTTGCGGCCCCCCAACTCAGAAAAGAAAAAGCCCGGGAATTTCGAGACGGACTCGAAACCCCGGGCAAAGAAGCGACCTCGCTTCTTCGAACGGACCGCTTAGATCTTGTTGACGTTAGCGGCGCGCGGACCCTTGGGGCTGTCCACGACTTCGAAGCTGACGCGATCGCCTTCGTTCAACGTACGGAAGCCATCGGCCTTGATCTCCGAGTGATGGACGAACACATCAGGTCCACCATCACGCGAGAGGAATCCAAAACCCTTGGACTCGTTGAACCACTTCACTTTGCCTTCGATCATTTTTGCTAGGCCTCCTTCGGCCTTTCGACTCGTCTACGTCACCGAACGAAGGAGCGCCAAGAACCGAGTCGACATTCGACCCGCCCGACCTCCGTGACCGCCGGAGAAACGACATACGAGTACGGTTGTAAGAACGGTGAGTACGCTAGCAATACCGTGCGTCGCGCGTCAAGTACCCTTTTCATGCCCGCCCCAAAGGAAACTACTTCTGGACCGTGACCTTGCTCGCCGAAACCAGGGCGCTCGTCGCGGTGCAGACGTCGAGCTTCCCGCTCAGGTGGACCTTCGCCCCGGCGGTGATGGAAGCAGCGCACTGGGCCGGCGTGGGTGCCTGGGGCCCGGACTTGGGTGTGCATTCGAGGCTGGCTCCCCCGGCTGAAACGTCGACCGGTCCGGCGGAACGGCCGCCACTGACGATCAGACGAAAGCTGGCGGAGTTTCCACTCTGGACCGAACCTTCGAGCTCGATGCTTCGACCGGCAGCACCCCCCTGGATGAGGCAAGTCGAGGCGGGAGGATTGTCGTTCTCGCCATCGTCATCGTCGTTCTCGTCGTTGTCCTGCAGCCGGATCTCCATGGCGAGCACGGGCTGGGTCGAGCCCTCGAGGGGCAGCCAGGTCCCTTTGACGTGAACGCGCGCCCCGAGAACCAGATGCGACACGGTTCGCGTCTGGTTTCCGGAGCGGATGGCCGTAGAACCCGGGCGGGCCACCACCGTCTTGCCGGCGATGACGAACCGGCTATCGCCCGACAGGTTGAGCAGAAGAACCTGGTCCACACGGCCCTCGATCTCGACATCACCGTGGCCGATACCGTTACGCTGCTCCTGAACCAGGGCGACCGTTGTTCCGGTCACGCTGACTGTGATGTTGAGCTCCTGGTTCGGCAGCACCGAGTTGAAAGAGAGCGTGCCGAGGGGAGCGCCGTCACGCGAGAAGAGCAGCGTGAACGATCCCTCGGGAAGGCCGCGCAGGGTGAACGAACCATCGGCCGCGACCGTGGTCGAAATAGCGGGACTGCCCTGAACAGAAACGGTCACCGTGCCGACGATCAACGTGAGCCCCGACGAGCGTGCGCTCTGGCCGGACGCTGAAGCCCATGACGACGACGTCGAAGCGGCGCTGGCGCCGACAAGCGAACCCTTCAGGACGACACCGGTGGATGAGGTCGACGATGGCGCCGAGGGACTGCTTCCGCCGCACGCGGCGAGTGTGACCAGCGCCAGGATGGCGACTGAGTACGATCGAGACAGCTTGCGTAATGGATTCATGAGAAACCTCCGGTTGACGATCAGTTTTTCTGCGGCCCCTGCCGCGAGTCCACCCTAGGCCTCGACCGTCCCCGGGCCGCGTGACGATACTCACCTGACAAGGCGGGAGTGCGACCCCCGTCACATCGCTCGCTAAGCGCGGCGGCGCGCTTTAGCGTGTCAGGGGGCTGCGGGTTGGAGAGTGACCTTGAGGATCCGTATTCGAGACTGAAAGCCGTCACCGCGCAAGCGAAGGCGGCGCTGATGTGTGTCAAGGGTGAAGGGTTCGGTCGCAACGTCCGCATCGACCTTGAGGGCTGCGGCCACGAAAGGCGTGGCCGCGTCATCGTCGCCCACGATGGCGAGTCGCCCCACGTTGAGCGCGTCGGGTGTACGGTCCGCCTGAAAGGCCACGCGCAGCGTCCACGGGCCGGGAGGCAAAGAAAAGCGCGGGGAGTAGAGGCGGGTCTGGGGGGTCAGGTCCCAGCTTGCGTTTCCAAGGGGGATCTCCAGAAGGAAATCGTCTGCTCGATCGCTTCCGCCGAATGTCCGTCGATGGCTCTCCCACGCCTCGAGAGCGCGAAGGGAGGCCTGAAAGGGATCGACGAGCGGGCGGGTCGAGGCGAAGGCCGCAACCGCAACGAGCGCGGCCACCGGCACGAGCGCCACGGCGGGCCGAACCATCGCCGCGATCAACGCCACCCCCCACAGCAAGGCGATGGTGAGGCTCGTGGAATCGTTCACGAACCCCGGGAAGAAACGATCGGCGTCGAGAACGGGGGCGAGGAGCCGCAACAGACCACTCTCGCCGTCGGCGCGATTGTGAAGCGCCCGGGGGGCCATGCAGGCTAGAAGCAATAGTCCCGCGCCATAGCCCGAAGCCGCCGCGATCACGGCCCGCACGTCGTCACGGGTTTGGGGAGCGTGCCATAAAGCGCCACAGAAGAGGAGCAGAGCCGGGGTCGCTCCGATCAGAAAACGCGCGGGTGCCGAGGCTCCGCCCCACCACATGCTGAAGGAGCCGCCGACACCGACGAAGAACAAGGCAGCCACGACGAGTGTGGCCGCGATCTGGCGATCCCGAGCCCACGCGCGCGATGTGCCAGCGAGACCGAGCAGGAGCACCGGCGAGAAGAGGAGAAGGCCGAACTGGCGATCGAGGAGGAGGGCCGACCCGCCCCAGGGAATCCGAAGCACCGAGACGTCCGATGAGAAACCGGGACCGTAGGCCGCGGAGAGGGACGCCTGCCCAAAGAGATCGTGGAAGTGAACGAGCAGGCCCGCAATGGACACAAGCAGCGGAAGCCACATCCCCACGGCACGAAGAATCGAAAAGCGACCGCGAAGCGTGATCGCGAGGGCGAGCAGCAGAGCGATTGGCAGGAAGCGCGGATGCAGCCATGGCAGAGAGGCGATTGAAGTCGAGGCCAGTGCGATAAGGGCCGGATGAGGTGCTACGAGGCAGGCGAGCGTCGCCGCCACCGGCAGGGTCGCGGCCGAATCCGGGAACACAGAGTTTGCGTAGATCGGAAGTGGGCTCGCGAAAGTCGCGAGCAGGAAAACGAAGTTGGCGGCGCGTGCGTCGAAGAGTGACCTCGTTGCCAAGAACAAGAGCGCCACCACGGCCGCGAGGATGGCGGAAACCACCGCACGCGCTCCAGCGAAGCCGCCCGCCGCATACCCAGGAGCGATGAGGGCTGAAAGACCCGGAGTGTGGATCGCGTAGAGCTTTCCCGCGGGAGACCTCGGGGCGGTGTGAGGTTCGAGATCGGCGCTCGTGAACTTCGAGAAAGCGCGCTCGTCGAACTGATTCGCGAGATCGACGTCGCCGTCTGCGATGAGGCTTTCCGCAATCAGGAGGTAATGCGGTTCGTCGCCTTGTGGTCCTGCCGGGCCCGGCAGGTATCGGCCGACGAAAACGAAGAAGGTGAACGCGATGAGGCCGGCCACCGCGGGATCGAGTGTCGCGGATTCTGGAATCAGACCTCGCGCCGCGATTGCGGTGAGGACCGCGAAGAGCAAGATCATCGTGAAGAAGGAGAAGAAGAGAGCTGCCGCCCCCACCCCGGTACCCGCCGGGAGCAGGGGCAGGAGTCCAGCACCCATCCACAGGAAGGGCCGCACGCTCGCCCGTCCGCCCAGCCACCATACAAACGCCGCCGCCAGCAGGGATGCGGCGATCCGTTCGGTGGAGGGAACTCCGGTGACGCCGTGCCAGAGCCCGTTGATCTGAGGGGCCACATGCGCATCGAAGCCTCCCGCAATGAGGCCGGCCGCAGTCAGGAGCGTGGCGAGGAGACGGGTTCGCGGCGCGGTCACGGGGGACGAGTGTACTAATCCCTCCGGCCCGCACGACGGAATGACGCGCTGCTAATCGTCCTTCGCGGTCGCGGGGCACACGTCGCGGAACGGGCACGGGCGGCACGCACCGTGAGAAGGCGTCGCATCGAAGCGGCCGCGCGATATCGAGTCGGCGACCTCCGCGATCTTCTTTTCGGTGGCGAGGGCGAGGGCCTCGGAGGGCGCGAAGCCGCCGACCTGATCCGACTCGAGGAAGCGCAGTTCCACCCGCGACGGAAGTTTTCCTGTAGTTCGAAGATGCGCGAGAGCGTAGATCGCGAGCTGCAGGCTCTCTTCGGCGCGATGCTGCGCCTTGGCTTCGGTACTCACGTCGCCGGTCTTGAAGTCGAGAATGGTGACTCCGTCATCGGTCGCGACCACCAGGTCGTACCGGCCCATCACACGCGTCCGACCCACCGGGAACGAAAACTCTTCCTCGACGCCCGTCGGTCGCAGAGGGTTGCGGCTCTCCCATTCGAAGAAGCGCCTCAGGGTTCGTTCGCCCTCCTTGATCCGCAGTTCTTCGTGCTCGCGCGAGAGGAATCCTTCGGAAACCCAAGCCCGCTGGAATGCCGCGAGCAGGTCGTCGGCCGTGAACGGGATGCCGGCCTGCCGCGCCTTGAACATCTCCTGAACCGCCTGGTGAATGGCGCTGCCGTAGACCACGCGGTGGTGGGTGAGCAGGGGGATGCGGTTTCGATGGACGAATCGGTATTTAAGAGGACACGTCAGGTAGTCATCGACCTGCCGGAACGAAAGCCGCAGAGGGGGCGCCATGGCGGCCGAGAGACTCTCGGGTTCGGAAGACCCCGCCTCAGTGGCTGCGGACGGGGTTTCGGGAGTTGGGGCGGAAGCCGCGATCGTTTCGAAGGGAGATGACTTCGCGACCCTGCTCTTCGGCGAGGGCAGGTCGAGTGCCTCGACGACGAAACGCGAAACCTTCCGGGTGGTCCCAGAGCCATAGTCGTCGGCCGAGGTGAGGATGAGGTCGTCCTTCGCCCGAGTCATTGAGACATAGAAAAGGCGTCGCTCCTCCATGAGGTGAGCATCGCCCGGTGAGATATCGCTCTTGAGCAGCGCCGCGGGCAGCGGTAGAGGATCGCTTCTTCGTCTCAGGGGGAACTTCTGATCGACGCAACTCGCCACGAACACCACGCGGAACTCGAGGCCCTTGGCCTTGTGGACGGTCATGATGTTGACCGCGTCGCCTTCTTGAACCTCGATCGCAGCGGGATCCTCGCCCGCGTCGCGCAGAAGATCGAATCGGGCCACAAAGGCGGGGATGTTGTCGTTCTCCGCCACCACGGAGAAGCCGCGCACGATTTCGAAGAAGCGAGCGATGTTCGCGACCTTGCGCTCGTCCTTGGTGGACGACACTTTGGCGAGTCGGGCCAGATACCCGGTTTCCTTCAAGAACTCGTACAGCGCCTCCCCCGTGCGCTTGTGAGCCATGCTCGTGACCCCGCGTTCGATGTCGGCCACGAACTTCTTCGTGGCCTCCCGCGATGCGCCCTTGATCGACGCGAGGTCTTCGTTGCCTTCGAGTTCACGCAGGACGTCGAGAAGCGGCCGCGTCTTCTTTGATGCGTAACGCGACAGCCGCGAGAGATCGACTGGGTCGAAGCCGTAGATCTCCGAGAAGGCTAGAGCCCAGGCCGATACGGAGTCGTCGGGGGCCGCCACCAGCCGAAGGAAGGCGATGAGGCTGCGCACCTCGGGCCGCTCGAAGAGCCCGGCACCTCCCGAAAAACGATGGGGAAGGCCGCGCATGTTGAGGGCTCGAAGGAAGGGATCGGCGTCGGCGTTGTTCCGGACGAGGATGGCGATCTCGTTGAGGGGCACAGCATCGCGCTGGAACTCTTCGATCGCCTGTGCCACCGCGTCCGCTTCCGCGGAGACGGTGGGGAAGCGGCGGTGCGAGACGTTCTTCCCCTTTCCGCGATCCGCGATGAGACGCTTGTCGAGGCCGGTCATGGCCTCGAGCCGGTGGGGGTTGTTGTAGGTGATGAGGCGATACGCGGTGTCGAGAATCTCTTGCGTCGACCGGTAGTTCTGGCGGAGCACCACGCGCGTGGCGTTTGGATAGAGCGTTAGGAAATGGATGAGGTTCGCGGGGGCCGCTCCTCTCCAGCGATAGATCGCCTGATCGTCGTCGCCTACCACCGTGATGTTCGGCGAGCCCTCGCCCGCGATGAGCCGGATCAGCTCGAGCTGCGCGTGATTCGTGTCCTGGAACTCGTCGACCAGGATGTAGCGAAAACGCTTGCGAAGGGCGAGGGCGACATCGGGCCTTTCGCCCAGGAGTTTCAGCGTGAGATGGATCTGGTCCCCGAAGTCGACCAGGGCCGCGGTGGCAAGAGCCGCCTGCTGGGCCCGGAAGAAGTCGGCGGCTTCAATGAGGTCGAGTGCCAGCTCCCGCTCCGCCTCCGCTTCTTCGCCCGCCGCCGCCGAGGCGTGACGTAACTGCGCCTCCGCGAATGCGCGAATGTCACCTGGAGAAACATCCTCGTCCTTGGCTCTTGAAGTGAACTCGACAAGTGTCGGCAGATGGCGGCCGGGGTCGCCGAGGGGCCGGAAACGCGTGAGGGGAAGCGCGAAGAGCCGTTCGCGAAGAAAGACCACTTCGTCCGCGCGCGAGAGCACACGGAAATCGGCGGGCAGAGAGGCGGCGAAACAGTTCTCTCGCAGAATGCGGTCGCCGAAGGCATGGAACGTGGCGATGAAGCTCTCGGTGTAGCCATAAGGCACGAGCTGATCCACGCGCTCGGACATTTCTCGCGCCGCTTTTTCCGTGAACGTGAGAGCCAGGATCTCTTCGGGCCGGGCTTTTCGGCTGGTGATGAGATGGGCGATGCGGCGGGTGAGCACCGTTGTCTTGCCGGTGCCGGCGCCCGCGACGATGAGCAGCGGCCCGTCGCCATGAAGCACGGCGCCGCGCTGGGCGTCATTGAGCCCGTCGAGGATGATCTCCTCGCGTGTTTTCTCTCGCTGCTCGACGTCTGCCACCAGGCGAAGACTAGTCGGAGGTGTGGCCGGACCGGGTCCTTTTTGAGTTGGGGGGCCGCAAAGTGCTCAGCCCCCCATGGCCCAAGGCCAGGCTCCGCCCTCTGGCGAGGGCTGCGCGCAACCCCCGCGTGGCCCAAGGCCAGGCTTCGCGCCTCCGGCCGAAGTGACAAACGAGCGGTAGCGACTTTGCTCTGGAGTGGGTCCGCGAAGCGGAGCCACTCAGGAATTCGGCCTGCGCTAGCCGGCTACTTGAACTCCACGAGTAACGCGCAGATCTCGTCGATCGCGTCGAGCGCTTCCTTCGCGGGCCGGGTGTGGTGATTCACGAGAATCGAGAATACGAGGTGTCGCCCGGAAACCGTGTCGATGTAGCCGCCCAGCGCGTTCACGTGACGAATCGAGCCCGTCTTCGCGAAGACCCGGCCCTGAGCCTTGGTTCCCACCATTCTTCGCTTCAGGGTTCCATCCACACCGGCGATGGGAAGGGAGTCACGGAAGACCTTGGCGTGCGGATGTTTCGCCATGGCCGCGAGCAGATCGACCAGGGCCCGCGCGGTTACGAGATCGGTGCGGGACAGGCCCGAGCCGTCGGACATGGCCGTGTCCTCGACGCGGACTCCGATCCCTTTGAGGAACGTCTCCCGCGCGCGAAGACTCGACTCCACCGAGGCATCCTTATAGGCCGCGAGGCCCAGGCGTCTCAGAAGCGTCTCGGCGTGGAGGTTCTGGCTCTCCTTGTTGACTATGCGGATCTGCTCCGCCACCGCCGGCCCGCGCAACGACGCGAGGGGCCGAAGAGAGTCGGGCAGTGGCTGCCGTGAGGTCGTTGGAGCGTCGCGCACGGTGATCCCTTGCCGGGCCAGAGCCTCGGCGAAGAGTGTTGTCGCAAAAAGTGTCGGCTCGGGGACCGCGATGGCGCCGGTCCACGCTTCGGCCAGTCGAGGCATCGTGCCTTCGAGGACCACCACCCGGCTGCCGAGTTCGCGGTTCAAGGTGAATTTTGGTTTTCCTTCACCGCTCGTCACCGTACGGTTCTCGAAGCGGATGAAACCCGTCTCGGGTTTGACGCTCAGCCTCGTCGCGTCGCCGTCGCGTTCTCCGGGTTCGAGTCGGAGACGCAACGAGTTATCGAAAGCGCTGAGGGCGGAAACGGTGGCGCCGTACGACCAGATGAGGTCGTCCGCGGTCCAGCTGTCGGGCACGGCTTCATCGGAGAAGAGACCGTCGTAGCCGATCACTCGCCCTTCGACGCGACGGATCCCCGCATCGCGGAGATCTCTCGCCAGCTGATCGAAAGGGTCCTTGCCGTTCCTCCAATCGAACCGGTCGGAAAGATTGGGGTCGCCCCGCCCGACCAGATACACATCGCCCAGCACACGTCCGAGGCTGTCGAGCCGGCCCGCGGTCTCCACCGTGGTCGCGGCCGTATTTCCCTCGGGCCCTTCTGCGTCGAGGATGGCCGCGGTAGTGAAGAGCTTCATGGTCGAAGCGGGCTTCACGTTCAGCGCTGAATTCTTTTCGAAGAGGACTTTGCCGGTGTCGAGGTCGCGGATGTCAATGGCGACGATCGCCGGTGCGAACACGTCGCGTTTCAGGATGGCTTCAATCGCGTGGGCGAGCCGATCCGGGGCTTTGGCCTGAGTAGGGCGGGTCAGGCCCAGCGCGCCCACACAAACCATTGCCGCGCCCAGGAACACTCGCACCGACGTCGTTGCTTTCATTCAACCTCTTCCCGGATTATGGCCTCGGCGCGTGTCGTAAGCGATTCCACCGCGTCCGGGCGATCGCTGGTTTCGAGCGGTTCATGAATCCTCACATGCACGATGCCGGGCACGAGGCCTCCGCCCGGCGCTACCCGCCTCAGACCGATGAGACTGACGGGGACAACCGGGGCCTGCGCCTCCACTGCCAGTTTGAAGCTGCCCCGCTTAAAAGCACCCATGGGCGCGTCGCCGCTTCTCGTTCCTTCTGGAAACAGAGCCACCGACACACCGCTGTGGATGCGCCTCGCCGCTCGCGCGAGGCTTCGTTTCGCGCTGAAAGCCTTCGACCGGTCGATCGGTATGTTCCGCGCGGCGATCAGGAACTGTCCCATCAAAGGCACATAGGCGAGAGAACTCTTGTAGACGATCCGGAACGAACGGGGCAGCGCGACGAAGAGGATCGGAATGTCGAGGGCACTCACATGATTGGATACGAAGACCACCGGCCCGTCTGGAAGTGTCCTGAGCGATTCCATGGTGACCCGCACGCCCGCGGCCGCGAGGATGGCCCGCGCCCACAGGCGCGTGACCTTGAATCCAATCTCGCCGTCGCGTCGAAACGGCCAGGCGAGGATTCCGACGGGGGCGAAAACCGCCGTTGCGAAAATCGCGGTGAGAATCGCGAGCGCGAGTCGGATCAAGGGATCCGGTTCGTTGTGCCGTCCGCGGCGAGCGGCAGGGCCTCAGCGGTTTGCCGCGACGCGAGCGGAACTTCCTCGGTATCGCGAAGGCTCGCGGGAGGCATCTCGGCGGTGTTCCTCAAGTCTGCGCGGCGCAGGACCGGCTTCGTATCTTTGCGCGAGAGGTCGTCGGCCGGAGCATCCGGCCACCTCACGAAGATCATTTTTCCGGCCGCGGTCTGCAAGACGGTGGTGACATTCACGTCGATCGTGCGGCCAAGCGCCCTTCGCCCGCCTTCCACGACCACCATCGTTCCGTCGTCGAGGTAACCGACGCCCTGGCCGTGCTCCTTGCCCTCTTTGCTGACGAAGATCCGCATCGGCTCGCCAGGGAGAACGAGCGGGCGCAGGCAGTTCGCGAGATCATTGATGTTGAGGATCTTCACGCCACGGAGCTGGGCCACCTTGTTCAGGTTGAAGTCATTGGTCACGATCTTGCCGCCGGCCTTGATCGCGAGCTCGATGAGCTTGAGGTCTACTTCCTTCACGTCGGGGAAGTCGGTGTCGACGATCTGGATCGCGGTGACGGGGTTCTTCTGGATGCGTTGGAGCATGTCGAGGCCGCGGCGGCCACGGTTGCGCCTCAAGGGGTCGGAGGAGTCCGCGACCTGCTGGAGTTCGACGAGGACGAACTGCGGGATGATCAGAGGACCTTCCATGAAGCCTGCTTCGGCGATCTCCGCGATGCGGCCGTCGATGATCACCGACGTGTCGAGGATCTTCGGCGTGGTTGCGGCGGCGGGAACATCCGCGGTCGCTTCCCAATCGGAACGAAGGCGAGCGAGCGAGAAGGCATCCGCGCGCTTCACTCCGGTGGCAAGACCAATCCAGCCAAGACCCAGGCCCAGCGCGACTCGAACCCCGGCCTCGAGGGCACTGGTTCCGGGAGCGAGGACGCTTGAAGCGAGAGCCGCGAGGACAAGACCCACGAGCAGGCCAAAACTACCGGAGAGAATCTGGCGCGGAGCGCCCTTTCCGGCAAGCGCCTCCAGGACGAGGACAGCACCTCCGGCGAAGGCGCCAAGGAGCGCCCCACCCGAGAGGCTTGGAGCCGTGACCGCACCGAGCGACGTGAACGTGATGAGGACGAGTAACCGGCCAAAACCTGCCAGCATTTTGTAAGACCTAGAATAAGGACGGTTCGGGGAATCCGAACGCGCAGAATGGGCTGAGTCTAAGAGAAAAGCCCCGAAGAGCATGGAGGTCCTTACAAGCGTGCCCAAAGTTTCTTCCCGTGGCCTGGCCCTGCCGCCCTCGCCCATTCGCAAGCTCGCGCCCTACGCGGAGGCGGCCAAGACGAGGGGCGTGAAGGTCTTTCATCTGAACATCGGCCA
>JAYUUU010000204.1:0-20215 GCA_043754395.1 Vicinamibacteria bacterium | reverse complement strand
CCGCCCATGGGGACAAAGGTTTCGCGACGGAAACTCGCGCAGCCGCGCCCGCCATCCCCACCCTTTACGAAAATCTTGACGCGGTCGACGAACACTTAGGAAACCAGGACCGGAAGCTTATGAGCCCTCAAACGAGGGGGTTGCGGCGCTTCGGAAAGCGCTTAAGCCTCGGTGGGGACGATGGAGATGAACTTCCCGCGGCCGCCGTGGTCCTCGAAGAGAACGTGCCCGCTCACCTTCGCGAAAACACTGTGGTCTTTGGCCAGGCCGGCGTTCTTGCCGGCCCGGAAACCCGTGCCCTTTTGACGGACGATGATGCTTCCGCCCGAAACCAGCTGGCCGCCGAAGGCCTTGACGCCGAGGCGCTGTGAATTGGAGTCGCGGCCGTTGCGAGAGGAGCCGCCGCCTTTATTGGTAGCCATTTCTCAAAACTCCTTAGGCCTGTACGCCGTCGACGAGCACGGTGGTGAGGTATTGACGATGACCGCGCGTCTTCTTGTAGTGCTTGCGGTGCTTGAACTTGAAGACGCGGACCTTGCTGTCCCGGATCTGGGCGATCACGGTGGCGCTCACCGAAGCTCCCGAGACCGGATTGCCCGCGGAGACGCCCGCGTCGGTGCTGACAAGCAGCACGTCCGAGAACGTGATCTTGTCGCCGACATTGTTCTCGAGCCGATCCACCTGGAGCTTGGCTCCGGGTTCGGCGCGGTACTGTTTTCCGCCGGAGCGGACGATTGCGTAAGTCAAAGGGGGACCTCCGTCTAGACCCGAAATAGAGCCCGTGATTCTACCCCAAATCGGGCTCTTTGAGGATGCCCGCCCGGGAAACCCACGGGGGATCAGACTTTAGAAGTCGTAACCGATCCAGAACTGGAACCGAGGCGAAGTGCTTCGGACCTTGAGGTCGGTCAGCCAGCTCCAGTCGAAGTGCATGGGCATGCCGAGGAGGAACGCCTGAATGCCGAGCCCGAACGAGGCTCGCCCGTCCACCAGGCGCCGCCCCTCGACGGCTTGACCAAACAGGGGATCGTTCACGAACGAAACCCCCGGTTCGTTCGTCGAGAACTTGAAAGGCTCATCCGGATAGTGAGCGCCACCCATGCCGCCGAAGAAGGTTGCGCGTACCGGCCCCATGAGACCGATCGGGGTCAGCATCACGTCGATCAGGGGAATGCGCAGTTCCGCGTTCGCGAAGAATCCCTTCGAACCGACGAAAGAGAGGTATTCGTAGCCCCTCATTTCCATGTTCCCGCCGAAGCCGAAAAGGCGAGGCGAGTTGCCGGTCGAGGAGAAACCACGCACGCGGGTAGCGAGGAGCATCGAGGTGCCACCCACACGCATGTACTTTCGCGCATCGAACTCGATGGTGTTCCGCGCGATCATCGAGCCGATCTTCGGCGAGTACTCGAAAGAGAGGTTGATGGTGGAGCCGGCGAGCGGCCCAAACTCGCGGAAGCGCGTGGTCTCTCTCGTGTAGCCAACACTCAGGGGAATCGCACTGCCGCTGTAGACGGGAACCTGCTGGCCGAGGAAGCCTGCCTGCTGAACCACCTGCGCTTGGATCGCCGGATCCTGGTAACCCGTCTTGATGCGCGCGTAGCCGGCGGCGACCTGTATCCGGTTGAACTTGTTCAGGGGATAGGTCGCGAAACCGATCGCCTGGGTGTAGCGCTCAGTGGTCAACGCTCCATCGCGCGTGTAAAGGGATGAATACTGATAGGGCGAGAAGTAGTAGTAGGTGAAGTCCGACGCGGTGACGCCCCAGTTCCAGCGCGAGGACAGATTCGCGTATTGGGCCGAGTAGTTCCGGTATTCACGGATGGAGCTTGCCGTGAAGAGGAAGGTCTGATCCCCCAGCACGTCGGTGAGGGCTACCTGAGAGCCGCCAAAGAAATCGCCATTCGAGGTGAAGCCCACGTTCAGGGGCGGGCGTCCTTCGAGGAAGAGGCCCTCGAACAATCGCTTCCGCCGTTTGTTCTCCGCCACCACCTGGTGGCTGACGTCGGGCTGGAAATCGATCACCTCGGAAGGGGCGGTCGCGAGCGCCTGCTCCACTTCCTTCGCGGGCTCCGACGGATCGAGGGTGTAGAGGAGGTACTCACCCTTGAAATAGGTGATGAAACCGATACGGTCACCCTGCGCGGTCTTGAGGGGCGCGGGCGCCATGTTTCCGATCATGGCGTCGGTGTACTGCTTGATCACACCGGTCTTGATGTCGATGCTCCGCAGGTTGTAGATGCCGTCATCCTCGTTTGAGGAGTACATGACCTGCGAACCATCGCTGGAAAAATATGGGGCCACATCCGCGAAGGGGCCATAGGTGAGGTCGATCCGGCGGGAGGGGTTTCCGAGCGGGAACATGACGATCTTGTAGTTGCCGCTCACCCGCCGGTTGTAGACCACCAGGGTGCCGTCCGGGGAGATCCTGGGGTTCGCGTCGAAGAACTCGTCCTGGGTGAGATTCTTGTACTCACCCGTCTCGATGTTCATGATGTAGATGTCGGCCACACCTTCTTTGGTCGCCGCGAACAGCGCCTGCTTTCCGTTCGGAAGGATCGAAGGCGACTCCACCTCGTCGAGATCGATGGGGATCTTCTTGACCACATCGCCGGAGAGCGGCGAAACAAGGAAGAGACTCCGCTTCTTCCCGGTTCTCCCCACGAACACGACCACGTCGCCCTTCGGAGAGAAGTCGATGGTGCGGCCGGTGACGAAACCTTCGCCGGGGAAGGTGACGTTCTCGTATTTGCCGGTGTAGCCCTTGGTGAGGTTCTTGACGATCGAGCCGTCCTTGGTCGACAGCATCACGATGTCCGCTTCGCCGTCGCTCCGGTTGCCGGTGATCGCCGCCACCACCTCGCCGGAGGGCGAGGGTGCGAAGGCGTAGACCTGAGAGAACGAGGTTTTCTCCTGGTCGGGCGAGATCTCAGCACCGTAGTCGGTCGGCCGCTGACGGTCGCGGAAAGGCTTGAACTTCTCCTTGATCCATTTCTCGAACGCCTCGTCGAACTCCTTCGGCGACATCCGGAATGTCTGTTGATAGATGTTGTCGTCCGAGGTGCTGATGATGCTCTTGCGAAGGGTGTAGAGGAACTGGCGGATGCCCTCTTTCCCAAACCGCGCGCCGATGAAGTCGAAGACCGCGTGGCCGAGGTTGTAGTCCACCCGGCCGCCCGCCACCTGCATCTTCGACATCCGCGGGATCTGGTCATTGAGCGCCGCGTCACGCACGGTCATGAGGTCGTGCGAGTCCCAGTCTCCGCGCAGATAGTCGGCGAGACCTTCGTCGATCCACAGGGGAATGCCGCGGGAAACCACGCCGCGGGGGATGAGGTCGAATTCGAAGATGTGCGCGAGCTCGTGGGTGATAAGACCCTGCAGGCGATCGGGCGCCCCGTCCACCGGGATGACCATCCGGTTTCTGATCGGCTCGGAGAAGGCCTGAACGCCTTCGGGAATGAAATCGGGAAACAGGTTCGTCTGCTCGAACTCGGAGTGGGTCTTGTAGAAGACCACCGGGATCGAGGACTGGATCTCGTGCTTCAGCTCCGAGGAGACGTGCTGGTAGCTGCTCTCGAGATACGAAACGAGCCGGGCGAGGTGCTGTTCGAACTCGGGGTAGTAATAGACCTCGAAGTGAGGGCTCTTGTAGACCCGCCAGGCGAACTTGTCGTAGTTCACCTTGTTCTTGCCGAAGTAGGGAATGTACTGCGCGAAGGCCAGGGGTGCCGCAAGGGTCACGAGGGCCACCAGCGAGGCGAGACGGAGTGAGCGTTTCATGAAAGTCGGAGTCATCGTCGTCCTCGAATAGGGGTCCTCGAAAAGGGTCCCCTAAGGTGGGGGTCCTTCGAAAGTTGTGACCTAAGGCAGCAGAACACGCGTGCCGCGGATCTTCTGGGGAGAGATCACCCCCAGGAAATTCGGCAGGAGCCGGTCCATCAGTTCGAAGTAGGAGGAAAGGGGCGAGACTTTCTGCTCCTCCCCGTAGACCACTTCCTCGGAGAACCGCTCTTTGTGCAACAGCCGGCCCGTGGCCCCGTCAATGAAAGAGAAATCCGCGGAGAGGCTGAACGCCTTTCGCTCCGCATATCGGTTGCCGCGGACCTCCCGCACCCGGCCGCGGTTGTCGCGGACCAGAGCCGCCTCCTGCTGGAACCCGGACCGGTTCTGTTCCTCGAACGTCAGCTTCCCGGTGACGATGAGCGGGTTTTGATACTCCTCACCGAGTTTTCTCCAGAAGGCGGTGTCTTGCAGGATGCGCTCGCCCTCGGCGCGATGGCGGTCGCGATCCTCTCGGGTGACGCGCACATCTTCCGCGAGCTTGAACGCTTTCGCGAGCGCCTGATTGAGCGGAGGACGGTCGGGTTCGATGACCTGCAGCTTCGAAGCGGACCGGAGCTGGTTCTGGAGCAGGCGCGAGGTCTCGGGTGCGAGGTCAATGCCCTCGTCGACGAGGTCGGTGACGAAACCGGCCACGAGGACGCGGCGGAATTTCGTGACGTCGAGCTTCGACTTGAGCGGCGTCTCGATTGGAACCTCGAGGGCGCTCGCGCAACCTGTGGCGAACATCGCGGAACCGAGGGCGACCGTGAGGAGGCGAAGGGGGGTTCTCATCTTCGGTTCTCCTTCGTTCCCGCGGTCTCGTACGGGTCGGGCGTTGGCGATTCCTTGGGCTTGGGTGTGTCCTTCTTCAGCTTCCGGTTTCTTTTCTCGTCGGCCTCGCGGAACAGGTCGTAGTTCTGCTGAATGGAGACGTTCTTCGGATCGAGTTGCAGTGCGCGCTCATAGGCGGTTCGCGCCTTCTCGAATTCGCCCTGCTGTTCGAGGGTGACGCCGAGGTTGTTGAATGCGGAAGCGGAGTCGGGGTTTAAAGCTGTGGCCTGCTCGAAACGAAACCGCGCCTCCTGCCACAGACCGCGTCGAGCTACGTCGATTCCAAACGCCACGACCTTCTTGGCGTCTTTATCGTTGTCGGATCGGGCGGCAGCGGCGAAAGCGAGAAGACATGCGGCAAACGGAAGAAGAAAGCGGAATCGCGTCATCATCATAGAGGCGCTCCTTAATAGAAAGTCCGCCGATATTAAGGCACGGCTCCACGAACGGAGCAAAACATGCGCCAGGCTGATTGCGGTGTAATCCGTCAATTCAGGAGCTCCGGTGTCACGCGGGGGGGACACCGAGTGAACCCTTAGAGGACGAAGCTTGGGGGCGCTTCAGAAGATGCGGAAGCTGACCGGAGCATTCGCGATCGTCGACACCGGGCGTCCACCCTTGATCGCGGGCGAGAACACCCACTGCCGAACCGTCTGAATCGCGGCGCTATCAAGCTGGGGGATCGAGCGCAGCACCTTGGCCCGACCCACCTTGCCGTCGATGCCGATCACGATCTCGAGCATCACGATGCCTTCAATTTTCTTGATGAAGGCTTCCTGGGGGTAGATCGGCCGTGTCTGCTTCAAGAGACGCGGCGGTTGATCGTAGTCAAGCACCGGATTGTCGCCGGTTCCTCCGATGACACCCCCGATGACTCCCCCGAGGGTGCCCCCCACCGTGCCGCCATCGACGCCCGCGGCCATGCCGTCGACCGAGCCCGCTTCTGAGCCGTCCGCGACGCCGAACTGCTTCAGCGGATCGATTCCCTTCTCGGGTTCAACCGGCTTGGGGTCGTCGGGGATTTTGGGTTCGACCAGAACCTCCGGATCAGGAGGCTTGGCGCCCGTCTTCTCCGGCGCCTTGTCGGCAGGTTTCGTCGAAGCGCCCTTCGGCAAAGGTGGAGGAGGCGGGGGCGGGGGGTTGTAGATTAGAGCGCGGATGTAGTCCACGGGAGGCGGCGATTCGTCCGGCAGGAAAAGCGGAGAGAGCACGACCAACAGGATCATGGCGCCGTGCAGACCGAGCGAAAGGGAGAACCACCGGCCCCGGCCATGTTCTTCCGGAACACCGCCCGCATACAGCGAGAAAAGATCGTCCCGGGGATGTTCGTTCTCGGTCATAGGCAACTCTTTAGACGCAGCAGCAAGAAAACTGCCAGTCCTTATAAGAGCCCGCGGAGTCTACCCCCGCACCCCGGACGGTACCTCCCCGGCCATTTTGAGGGGCCGGGCGGGGTGCCGCTTGTCCGTTCCGGCTTAGGCTGTGGGAACGCGTCCGGACTGGCGGTTCTGCCACCAGATGACAATCGGGCTCGCGATGTAGATCGTCGAATAGGTTCCGACCAGGATTCCGATCACCATAGTGAACCCGAAACCGCGGAGCACCTCGCCGCCGAAGAGGAAGAGGCCGAGAACCGCGAGGAACGTCGTGCCGTTCGAGATCAGGGTTCGCGTGAGGGTCTGGTTCAAGGAGTCGTTGAGGATCTTCGCCAGGGAGTCCTTCTTCTTCAACTTGAGGTTTTCCCGCGCGCGGTCGAAGATGACGATGGTGTCATTCACGGAGTAGCCGACGAGGGTCAGCAGGGCCGCGATGATGTTCAGCGTGATCTCGTACTTGAAGAAGGCGAGGAAGGCGAGGGTGACGAGAACGTCGTGGAAGACCGCGATGGTCGCGGCCGCACCCCAGATAGCGCCCCCGAAGCGCCAGGTGATGTAGAGGAGCTGGAACACGAGGCCCCACACCGTCAACTGAACCGCCTTCTGGCGAAGGTCGGCGCCCACCGTGGGCCCTACGATCTCGGCCGACGACTCGAGGATCGCGTTCTCGGAGTACTGCGAGGCGATCGCGGCCTTGGCTGCGTTCGCGGCCTGATCGAGGTTGGCTTCGTCCACCGCGGCGATGCGAACGAGGACCCGGTTCTTGGACGGATCGTCATACGTCTGGATCGTCGCGTCGGGCACCGCGGCGCGGATGCGATCGATCTCGGGCGTTTTCTCGAAGTGAATGATGAGCTGGGTGCCGCCGGAAAACTCGACGCCGTAACCTTTAGCACCGCTGCCGATGTAGACGCCTGTTCCCAGCATGAAGCCGAGCCCACCCAGGACTATGAGGGCGCTCAAGGCGACGAAGTACTTCGTCTTGCCGAGGAAATCGAAATTGGGGTTCTTGAGAATCTCGAGCATTGTCTGTTGCGATTCCGTTAGATGGAGAGAGTGTCGGTCTTGCGGTCGCCGAGCACCCATTCGAAGAGGAACTTACTTACGAAGTACGAAGCGAAGACGTTCGCGATGAGACCCCAGACCAGGGTGATGGCGAAACCGCGGATCGCGCCGGTGCCGAACTGGAAGAGGAAGGCGGCCGCGATGAGTGCGGTGGCATGGGTGTCGAGGATGGTGATCCAGACGCGATCGAAGCCATTGCTGACCGCTGTCTTCACCGTCTTCCCCGACCGCAGTTCCTCACGGATGCGCTCGAAGACCAAGACGTTGGTGTCGACGCCCACACCCACGGTGAGGATGATGCCGGCGATGCCCGGCAGAGTCAGGGTGGCGCCCGCGTAGGCCATGGCGCCCAAAAGAATCAGCAGGTTCGCAAGGAGGGCCACCACCGCGTTCACGCCGGACAGGCGGTAGTAGAGGAGCATGAACAGAGTGATGAAGCCCATGCCCGCGGCGGAGGCAAGCACGCCGGAGCGGATCGAGTCGCGCCCGAGGGACGCGCCCACGGTCTGTTCCTGAAGAAAGTTGAGGGTTGCGGGCAGGGCGCCCGCGCGAAGCACCTTGGCGAGCGTGTCCGCCTCCTGCTGCGAAAACGAACCCTGAATGACGCCCTGATCGGTGATTCTCGAATTGATCACCGGGGCGGACTCCACACTTCCGTCGAGGATCACGGCGAGGCGGCGGCCGATGTTGTCTCCCGTGGCCTGGCCGAACTTCGCAGCGCCGGTCGGGGTGAGAGAGAACTGAATGTCGGGCAGGCCGGTTTCCCCGCTGACGCTCGGACGCGCGTTCTTGAGATCGCGACCGGTGATTACGGCCTCCTTGCGAACCAGATAGAAAGCGCGGGTTCCCGGCTCGGATCCAGCACCGCTCACGATCTCCATCGTGGGAGCCGGTTCGCTCTGGCCGGGGGCAAGCAACATCTCGCGCGTCATCGCCTCGTTCTCCACGATCTTCAATGAGAGCTGAGCGGTGCGCTTGATCATGTCCTTCGCCCGCGCTACGTCGGTGACGCCGGGCAGCTGGACGAGAATCTGGTC
This sequence comes from Vicinamibacteria bacterium, assembly GCA_043754395.1. Classification (GTDB taxonomy): domain Bacteria; phylum Acidobacteriota; class Vicinamibacteria; order Fen-336; family JAGNNV01; genus JAGNNV01. Next base: position 12,084 of record JAYUUU010000204.1, on the reverse strand, counting down.
GCCGGTGCTGCCGTGCGCGGTGATGACAGGCTCCGCCACTCCGAGAACGTTCACGCGCCGCTCCAGGGTCCTGATGGACTCCTGGACCGTCTGCTCCTTGAGCACGCGCTTGTAGGGGTCGGTCAGTTTCAGAGAGAAGCCCGCGGTGGTCTCGTTCAGATTCCACTCGGTCGAGCGGAAGAAATCCTTGAGGGTGGTGCGCGCATCCTTGGCCCGGGCGGGCTCGATGCCTTCCACCGTGAATTCATCGATGCCGGTTCCCATGACTTTGGCGCCCGGCATGCCGGCTCGCCCGAGTTCGGTCGAAGCGAGAGAGACACCGTCCGACACCGTGGCCTTGAGCGCATCATCGGTGACCACTTTCAAGATCAGGTGCATCCCGCCCTTCAAGTCAAGCCCGAGCTTCAGCTTCTCCTGAAGCGGCCACATGGAGACGAAGCAGGCGACGAGGAAAGAGGAGTAGAGGATGGCTTTGAGCCGGAGCTCCTTGCGCAGGAACGTCCACGCGAGGGCTCCGATCGCGACCGAGATCGCGAGCCAGAGGAGGACTGGATTCGAGGTAAGACTGTCCATCATGATTTCCTAGGTAGTGGATGCTTCGGCAGGGTTTTCAAGCGCCGCCACGGCGCTTCGCTGCACGCGGATCTTGGTTTTGTCGGCGATGCGGACGTAGACGACCGATTCTTCGACGCCTTCGATCACTCCGAAGATGCCGGAAGCGAGGATCACGCGATCTCCGGCCTTGAGGGCCTTCAAGAGCCTCTCCTGTTCGGTCTGCTTCTTCCGGGACGGCCCGATCACGAGGACGTAGAAGATCCCGAAAACGATGGCCATGGGAAGGAAAGCCTCGAAAAGACTCGGCTGAGGCGCTGCCGCCTGCAGGGTCGCGAAAAAAACGGAGTCCGTGTTCATGAGAGGCGTAGGGGAGAAGCTTTGGGAGAGGCTCTGCGGGAGGTTTGGGAGAGGGTTTGCTGGAAACGCGCGGATCAGGCACCGAAGCCCCGGAGGGTCTCCTCCCGAAACGTTTCAAAGCGACCCGCGACGATACTCTCCCGGGCCTTTCCGACCAAATCCAGGTAGAAGTAGAGATTGTGCAAGGTGGAGAGAACCGCACCCGTCATCTCGTTGGACATATGCAGATGACGAAGATAGGCGCGTGAGGCGATCCGGCACGTCGGACATCGGCACGACGGGTCGAGAGGGGCTGGATCACGCGCGAACTTCGCATTGCGCAGAGACATCTTGCCCCCCCAGGTGAATACCTGGCCGTTCCGGGCGTTGCGCGTGGGAAGAACGCAGTCGAACATGTCGACGCCGCGGGCGATGCCGTCGAGTAGATCCTCCGGCGTGCCCACACCCATGAGGTAGCGCGGCTGATCTTCGGGAAGATGGCGGTCCATCACCTCGAGAATCCTCACCATGTCCTCTTTGGGTTCGCCCACCGATAGCCCGCCGATCGCGTACCCCGGAAAACCGATTCCGCTGATCGCGCGCGCGCTTTGTTCTCTGAGGTCGTCGTGAACTCCGCCCTGAACGATTCCAAACAGCCACTGGTCTTCCCGAGTGTGCGTCCGCTTCGACCTCTCGGCCCATCGTGCGGTCCGCGAAGTGGCGTCTTGGACCTCCTCCTTCGTCGCCGGGTAGGGAGGACACTCGTCGAACGCCATGATGATGTCCGCGCCGAGCTTCATCTGGATCAGGATGGAGCGTTCGGGCGAGAGTTCGAGCCTCGCGCCGTCGAGATGGCTGCGAAACACGACACCTTCCTCAGTTCGTTTCCGCAAAGCGGCGAGGCTCATGACCTGATAGCCGCCGCTGTCGGTGAGGAAGGGCCTGTGAAATCCGGTGAAGCCATGAAGCCCACCGAGTTCTTTCACGAGATCTTCTCCGGGGCGCACGTGCATGTGATACGTGTTCGCGAGAATGATCTGCGCGCCGATCTCTTCGAGCTGAAGTGCTGTGAGCCCCTTCACCGATCCCGCGGTTCCAACCGGCATGAAGATCGGTGTGCGGATCACACCGTGCGGGGTCATAAGACGGCCCGATCGAGCGCGTCCGCATCGCGACTCAACTTCAAACTCGAAAAATTTCAAAAAAATTCCTTCTGTCCGTTTGAGTATAGGGAACGAGCCAAAGGAGAAGTGAGCACGAAACGAGGCCGTACAAGCAACCATATCAATGGTCGCTCCTGCGGAAACCGATGAAGAAATTGCGCGCGAGCGCGTCATAACTAGATCGAACCGGAGTCCTCCGAAACCGCCCGCGCCGCCTTTGCTGCTAAACAAACAATACAAACGTCCAAATACAAGGCGGAACGCGGCAAGTTCTCAACAGAACATCCACAGGCTAAGACGCTGAAATAAAGGGAGACGCGCCGATGAAAAATGGCGCCAACCTCTTGACAATGTGCAAGGCATTACCTACGCTCCAACTAGTGCATGTTCCTGTTGTCAACACAAAATGTTGGAAACAGAGACCGGCAATACCTAGATCGAAAGGGGGGATTACACACCATGGCCGCTAAGAAAGCTGCTAAGAAGGCTGCAAAGAAGAAGAAGTAAGTCGCTTCCATTTGCGGCTTCAGGAGGGGGTGAGCGATCACCCCCTTTTTTATTTCCCGGCGGTTCCGCCCGGCGCGTCAGTCCTCTCAGCCCCGTCAGTTCCTCTCAGCCCCGTCAGTTCCTCCCAGGATGAAGCGTTCGATCGCGAACGCGACACCGTCCTCGTCGTTGCCCGGAACCTCCAGCAGCCCAAGTGAGCGCAGATCCGGGTCGGCGTTCGCCATCACACAGCCAAGGCCGGCTCTAAGCAGCATCTGTCGGTCGTTCCAGTTGTCGCCGATCGCGAGCGACTCGTTGATGTCGACATCGAAGCGATCGCACAGGAACTGAAGCGCTTCGGATTTGTCGACGCCCGGCGCCACCACATCGATGAGGGAGAGATCGTCTTTGGGATACACGGTTCGAAGGGCCTCGGCCTCGAAACCGACCGCGGCGATGGCGTCCGCCAGCTGCTTCATCTCGTTCATCGACCCGCCGAACATCACCTGCAGAGGATCTTCGGTTTCGGCCCCGAGGGCGCTTTCGAGGTTCTCCACCACACGCACATCGGGATGAGATCGGCTCAAGTAGTAGGCGAGGAGGGTATGAGAGGGGGACGCATTCTCGACATAGAGCAGGCCCTCGCCGCGATGCCCGAAGTGAACCACCGGGTCAGCGCCTTGAGCCTTTCCAAACCGGACCACCGCGGCCGCGGCTTCGCGCGCGAGCGGATTGACGCGAATCGCCCGAGACTTCTCGATCACGAGACCGCCGTTGTGAAGAACGAGGACCGGGTCTCCAGGCAGAAGGTCGGCGATCCGCCGCGCCGCGGGATACCGGCGTCCCGTGATCAGCGCCATGCGAACGCCCTTCGCAAGCGCCGCCTCGATCGCGGCCAGGTTCCTCGCCGATACCTCCTTCTGCGAATTAAGGAGTGTGCCGTCGATGTCGAGGGCCAGCAGCCGGATCCGTCCGGTGGAAGGGCTCAAGGCAATTCGCGGCCGTCGAAGACGTCGATTCTGAGTATCGAATCCCCGGGTCGTAGTTTCTCGGCGACGTCCATACCGGAAAGCACCTGGCCGAACTGAGTGTAGGCGCCATCAAGATGTGGTTGCGGATCGAGGGCGATGAAGAATTGCGAACCGCCCGTGTCCTTCCCCGCGGTCGCCAGGCCGATCGCCCCGCGTCCAAAGGGCCGGCCGCTGTATTCACAGCGAAGGGCGAAACCGGGCCCGCCGTAGCCGTCCCCGCGCGGGTCGCCGCCTTGGGCCACGAATCCCGGAATCACGCGATGGAAGGTGAGGCCATTGAAGAACCCCGCTCGAGCCAGACGCACGAACGAGGTCGAGGTGAGCGGAGCGTCGACCAGATCGACGGCGATTTCGATCGGGCCATACCGCGTGGAGATGATCACCCGGGGCGAGTAGAGCGTTTCGTCGCCGGGCTCATAGAGCGAAACGAGGCGTCGCGCATCCGCGGTCCGGATCGCGGATCTTTCGGGGGGAGCCACTCCTTCGCCGAGCACGCTCAGGGCCTTGTGTCTCACCACGCGCGAACGATCCGAACCCGCGATCCGCCGGAGCAGAGCCTGATTCTCTGGACTTCGCTCTTTGGACGCAGCGTCGACGATGTTGATCCGCGTCTCCAGATCGTCGTCTCCGAGCGAAGCGTCGTATGCGCGATTCAAGGCCTCGGCCAGACGTCGCTCGGCGCTCTCGGGCAAGGAGGAGAGCCCAAGCACCGCGGCCGCCCTAACGCCCATATCGGGATGCGTCATGTAGTCGTGAAGTGTGGCCACGCCGTCGCCGCCCCGGGCGCGGGCCAGGGCCGACAACACGGACCCAACCACACGCATGTCGCTGTCCTTCAGCATGGGAAGCAGCAGCGGCGCTGCCCGTTCGCCCAGGGTCACGCCCAGCGCCTCCGCGACCGCCTGCCGGACCCGCCCGTCGGTGTCGGGCCCGATGGTGGAGAGGACGAGCCCCACGTCATCGGCATCGATCTTTATGAGTGCTGGCCAGGCGGCGGCCCGGATCCACGGGTCTGAATGGCCCACACTCTCAATGACTCTGGCTCTCAGGCCCGAGGAAGGCGGAAGAGACGCAAGCGCCATCAAGGCCTCGCGTTTGAGCATGGGGTTCGACGATTCGAGATGAAGCGCCGCCACCGCGATCGCATCTGGGCCGCCGATCTGCGCGACCGCGCGCAGCGCCTCGCGGACCACCGAGGGGTCCCGATCTTCGGCGAGGCGTCTTATGACGCTTAGATGTGTCGCATCCTTGAGCGCGCCGAGACCCCTGGCGGCGAGCGACCGGATGTAGGCATCCTCGGCTGAAGCACCCGCGAGCAGAACCGGCGTGAGTCTTGGATCACCTACCCGCGCCGCGGCCCACACGCTCACCCACCAGTCGATGAAGGGCGACGTTTCGGATCCAATCAAAGCACCCGCGAGCGACGCTCCATCCTTCAGCCGGGCGAGCGCCACGATGTGAAGGCGAAGCTCGACCCAGGGGTCGTCGGCCCGGCTTGGATCGTCGCCGCGAATTTTCAAAACCCCACCCGGCGTTTTGGGGACGGCTCGCCTTAAGGCCTCGCCGATCAAGGGGCCCGAGGAGGCCTGACCGATCCGGCCCAGCGCCTCGGCGGCTCGGCCGCGAGTGAGGGGGTCGGCGTCCGAAAGAGCCGCGGCCAGGGCTAAGGCGCCTTCACTGCTTCCCATGAATCCAAGAGCTTGAGCGGCCGCTCGGCGCACTTCCACCTCGGGATCCTTGAGGCCTTGAATCACTCCGGGCGCTGCGAGCGGGTCGCCGATCCGTCCCGCCGCGAGCATCGCGCGCCGGCGCACGGATGGATCCGGATGGCGAAGGAACGAGATCAAAGTTCCAGGGCCCAGGGAACGGGAATCCTCGAGCACGAGAATCCGGGCCAGAGTTTCAATCCGTGACAAAGGATCCGGCAGGCTCAAGGTCGGGCGGATGCCACCCGAGGCGCAGGTGAGGTGCAGCATGCCGAGGATGCAAGCCGGGAGATGGGTGTATCGCCGCGCCACGGGAGAAGATTCCTTCGAAAAAAAGTGGAGATGAAGTGTAACGGGCCGTCCCACTCGAACGGAGCACGAAGCGGCCGCGACTTATAGACTCAGTGGACGTTCAAGGTTCGCTGCTCTCCATGAAATGTCCCGCATGCTCCCGGCCGGTCGCGATGGCGCGAGGGAACTGCATGTATTGCGGCGCTCCGTTGCCTCAAGAGGTGAGAGAGGCGGCCGCGAGTGCGGCCGAGCGCGTCCTCCAAACCAGGAACCTCGCGGCGCTCGAACAGGCCGCGATGGGGCCGGATACAAGCCAGGTCAAAAGGCGCTATGTGGTGATCGACACCACGACGAGCACGCCCGAGATCATCGCTTCGGCCTGCTCGGTATCGGTTTGGGAAGCAAGGCAGTGGCAGGCGGCGTCCCGGTATCGCCTGCTCAAGATCAGCCGGGAGGTCGAGGAGGATCGCCTCGAGTCGAACCTTCTGGGGATGGGTCTTGACCCCATCGTGTTTTCCGAAGAGACGGTGGCGCGGGCGCGAAGCCCGATCCCCATCGATTCGATCGACACGTCCGCGCAGCCTGCGGTCTGCATGGTGCGCGAGAAGCCCGAGGGAGCGCTCTTCAGGCGGGAGATCCAGGAAGAGGCGATCGCGCTGATCGTTTCGGGGCCGATCAAGCGGGAAAAACAGAGGCCGCAGGCGTCCAAGGTCCGCGTGGACTCGAGGCTCGACGACGGCTGGCTCGTTCACCTGCACTTTCGCTCCGAAACGCGGCCTTGGGAACTGGACCCGCGACGAACGGGCTTTGAGGGCACGGGGCTCGCCTCCGCCCACATGCAGACGGTGGAGCTGGTCCGGCGCCTCTCGAGCCGCATTCCCATCGATGAAGCCTTCAAGAATGTCGTCCCCGCCCTTTCGCCCGGCGTTGACCCCGCGGATGAACTCCCCGGGGTGAAGAGCTCGCAAGGCAAATCTCAGGACAATCAGCCAAAGACCATCATCCTGGACAACGTGGATCAGTTCCGTGAGTACTCGGCCTGGCGCGCTGCCATCGAGCGGCTCAGGGCGGCCGCCCATCCCGAAAAGCCGTGACGACGGGCAATTGGCGCGCCATGTGCTACCTTCCTCTTCTCGCATGAAGCTTGTTGTTCAGATTCCATGCCTCAACGAGGAGGAAAGCCTCCCCGCCGCACTCAGGGTCATCCCCAGGAAGATCGAAGGGATCGACGAAGTCATTGTCCTGGTGATAGATGACGGGTCCAAGGACCGCACCCGGGAGGTGGCGCTGGCAAACGGGGCAGACCACGTACTGCGGTTTACACGCCACAAAGGTCTCGCCAGCGGTTTCATGGCCGGGCTCGACGCCAGCCTGAAATTGGGCGCCGACATCATCGTCAACACCGACGCCGACAACCAGTACCCGGCGGCCGATATTCCCAGATTGATCGGTCCGATCCTTCGCGGCGAAGCCGATATGACCATTGGCGACCGCCAGGTCTCGGAAGTGGCCCATTTCTCCTGGATGAAACAGCGGCTCCAGATGCTCGGAAGCTGGGTAGTCCGCAAGGTCTCGGGAACCGACGTGCCCGATACCACCAGCGGTTTCCGCGCTTTCTCCCGCGAAGCCGCGCTGCGCATCAACATCGTGAGCGAATTCACCTACACCCTGGAATCGATCATCCAGGCCGGAAAAAAGCGCCTCGCGATCTCGCACATGCCCATCGAGGCCAAACAGACACGGCCGTCGAGGCTCTTCGGATCGACCGCCGAATACGTGAAGCGTTCCGTCGCCACCATCGTGCGGATCTACGCGATGTACGAGCCCTTCAAGGTCTTCATGATCATCGGGGGCATTCTCTTTTCCGCCGGCGCGCTGCTTGGTCTGCGCTATGCGTACTTCTGGTGGAACGGTGCCATCACCGGTCACTTCCAGTCCGCCATCCTCTCCGTTCTCCTCCTCATCCTTGGTTTTCAGACCCTGCAATGGGGTCTCATGGCCGACCTCATCGCGAGCAACCGCAAACTGATCGAGGACGTGTTGTACCGCGTTCGAAAGGCGGAACTCGGCAAGGACACGGTGCCCCGTGGCTGAGCCGCGGGAGACGAGCGTCGTCATACCGGCCTTCAATGAAGCCGGAGGGATCGTCGCGACGATCCAGGGGCTCAAGCCCGCGGGTTTCGCGGAGATCCTGGTCATCGACGACGGCTCTACCGACGACACCGCGGAGCGAGCGAGGGACGCAGGGGCGCGCGTGGTGAAGCACCCCTACAACAAGGGCAACGGCGCCGCGGTCAAGACGGGGATCCGCGAAGCGGTCTCGAAGGTGGTGCTCCTGATGGACGCCGACACTCAGCACGATCCAGCTGAGGCAGGAAAACTCATCGAGCCGATCGGGCTGTACGACATGGTGATTGGAGCCCGTTCGCTCGGCGACCAGTCCTTCATTCGCGCCACCGGGAACGCGGTCTTCAAGAGCCTCGCCTCGTGGCTTACCGGCAGGCCGATCCCCGACCTCACTTCCGGCTATCGGGCCGCAAAGCGCGAGTCGCTCATGGACGTGCTCCACCTGCTGCCAAACGGCTTCTCGTACCCGACGACTTCGTGTCTTGCCCTTATGAAATCCGGCCAGAGTGTCCTCTTTGTGCCGATCACCGCGCGCGCTCGGGTCGGGACCTCGAAGATCCGGCCTCTGCAGGACGGATTCCGCTTCATCCTGATCATCTTCAAGATCGTGACCCTGTACGCCCCGCTGCGGGTGTTCGCTCCGATCGCCCTGACTTCGTTTCTCGCGGGCCTCGCTTATGGAATCTGGAACGTGGTCAGGTTCGACAAGATACCCATGGGTTCGGCGCTGCTGATCCAGCTTGGGGTCGTGGTCTTTCTCTTCGGCCTCATCTCTGAGCAGATCGCGTCGATGCAGGACAGGCGTTGACGCGGGCTTATCTCAAAGGCGACGTCTTTGCTCTCATCGTCCTTGCCGCGTTTCCACTGATCGCCTACGTCGAGCCGCTGCTCGAGCACCGGCTGCTTGGCCCCGGAGATGGCGTGGCGCTGCACCTGCCGCTGCGCACGGAAGCCTTCGCGGCGTACCGCGATTTCTCGCTCCCGTTTCTGAATACGAAGGAGTTCCTGGGAACGCCTCTTCTCGCGGCCTACCGCGGCGGCGTCTTGTACCCCCTCACCTTTCTCCTTTCGCCTTTCGATCCCTTCTCCGCGTTCCAGGCCCTGGTTCTCATTTCCATGGCCCTCAGCGGAATCCTCACGTATCTCTATCTCAAGAGGCTGGGTGCGGGTGCTCAGGGTGCTTTCGTCGGCGCGCTTTGTTTCGCCTATGGCCCGTACCTGCTCGGCCACTTCGAGGACACCGCGACGCTCGTGGCCGCGCCGATGCTGCCGCTCGTTCTCCTCGCCGCCGAATCCCATATGAACCGGGCGAGCGTTTCCCGCCTCGTCGGTCTCGCGGTCTCGATCGCGCTCTTGATACTCGCCGGCTCCCCCGAAGCGCTCCGCGCGGGCGGCGCTCTGCTCTTCGGCCGGCTGCTTCTCGGCCACACCCTCACGAGGTCACCGCGCTCGCCCTCGCGCAAAGCCACGGCACTCGCCATTCTTCTTGGCCTCGCCCTCGCGGCACCTCAATGGCTGCCGACAGTTGAACTGCTCCCGTCCGCGGGACGACAGGTGACGGGCCTCATCGCCGAGCGGGCCGCCGAGGGCGTCTCCGGCCTCGCGGGCCTGATTCTCAACACGGTTACGCACACCCCCGCGGCGAGTCTTGCCCTTGCCAGTCTGCCCCTTCTTTTCGAACGGCAACCCGTGCGCGTTTTGCTCCTCGCCGTTCTCGCGTCCCTCGCCCTTCAAATGGGGCGCGGCCCGCTTCTCGCCCCGGGTGCTTTGCCTCTCGTTCTCGAATTCGCGCTCGCGTCGCTTGCGGGCCTCGCGCTCGACGAGCAGTGGAAAGAAAGAAAGACCCGGCGCGGACGACGATTGCGAGCCTATTTCCTCGTCGCCTCACTCGCGTCGGTCGGAGTCCTTTCGATCTCGGCCGCGACCCTCGGCGGTCTACCGGACCGTCTGGCCGCCGCAGTGGGTGTTTATGCCATCGCCCTCATTACCTACTTCGCTCTCGCCGACGCGGAAAGCGGCATCGAGGCCGGAGTGTTCCTTCTTCCGCTCGCGGTGTCGTTTGCACTCCAGCCCTTCAGCCGGGAAGTCTTCAAAGACGCGCCGACCCGGTCGCAACTCGTGACGGGGACGCCGACTCGTCGGGCCGTGGACAGGGCACTAGCGGAGTTGGGAAAGGAACCGCGCGTTCTCACGCTCGTGGGCGACTTTCCGCATGAACTGGCGCTCGACCTCGGTTTCGCGGGCTACGGCGCCCTCGCCCCCCGCGTTCAGGCGAACGGCTACGACCCCATGTCGCCGCTCTCGATCCGGAGGGTTTTGGGCGAGATGGGTGCCCGTGGCGTCCTGGCGGAAACGTCTCTGATGCCGGATCCCGATCAGCTGCGCCGCTGGGCGATCGACGCAGTCCAGATCCAGACCGTGGATCTCGTGCTCGCCAAGGGCGCCGCGGCCTTTGATGTCGAGATCGCGGCCGGAGGCCGTCGTGTCTTCTCGTTCCCTTTCTTGAGGCTCAAGCGGATTACCGCGACCCTTGAGCCCGGGCCCGCCGCGACCGTGAAGGTCTTCGCGCGCGTCAACGGCGATCGCGATGTCCTTCTCGGCACGAGTGTCTCCTCGGGCGGACCGATAAGCGTGGACTCCCCCTCCTATCGCGCGGACGCGATCACACTCGAGGTTCAGGCCGGCCCGGGTGCCGCGAGGATCAAAGGTCTCGAGGTTGAAACCGGCGATGGCGCCCTGGTTCAAGCGTCGGCCCTTGCCGCCTATCTTTCCGATCGTGGATTTCAGGAACTGGTCGCGACGCCGCAGATACGCGTCTTCCGTGTTCTCGGCGCGCGTTCCCTGATCGAGGGACCGCAGCCGATCCGGATTCTGTCGACGCCCGACCCGGGCGGTCGACTGGCATTTGAGAGTGGAGCCGCGCAGACCGTGGAAATAGCGGTCCCGTTCCTTCGCGGATGGCAAGGAAACGCACCGATTAGCGACGCGGAGGGCAGGATGAGCGTGGAGGTGCGAGGCGGCGAGGCTACCCGGCTTCGCTACACACCGCCGTTCTTCTTTCCAGGGGTGGCCGCGGCCGCTTTGGGCCTTGGCGCCGCTTTCTTGTTCATGACCAGGCCGGCGATTATTTCGGGTTTCCTCAAAACCCGCCGAGACGAGGGAAAATAGGGGTTTACCTGAGGATCATGCCGACTTCCCGCCCCTCCGTCTCCGTCTTCTTTCCGGCCTACAACGACGCCGGAACCATCGCCAGTCTGGTGATCCTCGCCCACATGACCGTGCGTCGGTACACGGACGACTACGAGGTCATCGTGGTGAACGATGGTAGCCCGGACCACACGGGAGAGCTTTTGGACGAAATGGCGAAGGTTCACCCGTGGCTCAAGGTGGTGCACCACCCGAAAAACCGCGGCTACGGGGGTGCCCTGCGCACCGGTTTTGAGACCGCGTCCAAAGAACTCGTCCTCTACACGGACGGCGACGCGCAATACGACCCGCGGGAATTTGCACTCCTTATCGAGGCGTACTCGAACGACGTGGACTTCGTGAACGGCTACAAGATCTCCAGGAACGACCCGTTTCACCGGAAGGTGATTGGCCGCGTCTATCACCACTTCGTGAAGCTCGCCTTCGGCCTCAAGGTGCGGGACGTCGATTGCGATTTTCGGCTGATGCGAAAAAGCGTCTTCGAAAAGGTGAAGCTCACGAGGTCCTCTGGCGTCATCTGCGTCGAGCTCATGAAGAAGGTGACCGATGCGGATTTCCGCATCGCAGAGGTGCCGGTCCACCACTATCACCGCACTTACGGCAAGAGCCAGTTCTTCAACTTCCCAAGGGTCTTTCGAACCTTGCGTGATCTCGTGAATCTGTGGGTGGAACTCACGATCACCCAAAGCCACCTCAAGACCTCGGCGTGACCATGACCGGCTACCTCGACACCTACAGAAATCGCGCGGTGCTTGTCACCGGCGGGCTTGGCTTCATCGGGTCCAATCTGTGCCGGCGCCTCGCCGATATTGGCGCCCGGGTCACCGCGGTGGATTCACTCCTTCCCGACTACGGCGGGAACCTCTTCAACCTCGACGGCTATGAAGACAAGGTCCGCATCAATATCGCGGACGTGCGCGGCCACGCGATGGAGTATCTGGTTCAGGGCCAGGATGTGGTGTTCAACCTCGCCGGCCAAGTGAGCCACATCGATTCGATGACGGATCCTTTCACCGACCTCGAGATCAACTGTCGTTCGCAGCTTTGGATCCTCGAGGCCCTGCGCAAGCGGAACCCCGAAGCGAAGATCATCTATGCGGGCACGCGTCAGATCTACGGAAGACCGCAGCGCCTGCCCGTCGACGAAGACCATCCCCTGGCCCCCGCCGACGTGAACGGCAT
>JAYUUU010000203.1:0-3944 GCA_043754395.1 Vicinamibacteria bacterium | reverse complement strand
CTGGGCTTTCTTTTCGGGCCCTGCGCCCGTGCCCGCGACACCTATCGCAAATGGACCCAGGCACCGGGCGTCAGGCGTCGTTCACGTCCACACGAACCTCTCCGACGGGCGAGGAACGCCTGCCGAGGTGGTGGCCGCGGCCCGCAAGGCAGGAGCTGACTTCGTCGTGGTCACCGACCACAATCGCGTCGATCCTGAAGCCTTCGATCAAGTAGCGCAGCCGGGTGACCCGCTGGTGATCGTCGGCTCCGAGATCTCGACCGAAGCCGGACACATGCTCGCGATCGGGATTCGACCCCCGACCTTCAAGTTCTCGGGCACTCTGCGCGAAGTTCTTGACGATGTCCGCCATCTGGGCGGTTGCGCATTTGTCGCGCATCCCACCTCGCCCCGCGGCGAGACACGGTTCACCCGCGAGGAAGAACCCGGCAGCTTCGGCGTCGAAGTCGTGAACGGCGACACCGCCTGGCGCGAAGCCTCGCCCGCCGCACTGGCACTCGCGGCATGGAGCTACCCCTTGAACCCGGCCTCCGCTCTCGCGCATACGCTCCAGACGTTCGAGCCCGAGCGCGCCTTGTGGGACCGCCTTCTCGCGCGACGTTTCGCCCCGGCGGTTGGCGGTGTCGACGCGCATGGCCGCATTCCGATCACCCGGACCTCGAGCCTTCCTCTGCCCTCGTACGAGGCTCTGTTCAGCCTCGTGCGGACGGTGGCTCATCTCGACGAACCGCTGTCACCAAACCGCGCCATCGCCCGCGGCGCGATCACACGCGCGCTGTGCGCCGGAAGCAGCGTGGTGGCGATACCCTCGCTCGCCGACCCGAAGGGCTTCTCCTTCGTGGCGCGAGGCGAGGCCGGTGATGTCGCGGGGCCGGGTTCGACAGTGCGTTTCTCGCCCGGCATACACCTTCTGGCGGGGGGTGCGATGCCGAAAGGCGCCACCCTTCGGTTGATCGAGAGCGGGAAAGTAGTGGCTCTGGGCACCGAGTCCCTCGATCATCCCGTCACGGCACCGGGGGTCTACCGGGTCGAGGCTTACGCGGAAGGTGAGACGACACCTTGGATCCTCTCCAATCCGATCTCGATTCTCACCGCCGAAACGGAGCTCTCCCGGCTTGAAGCAGCACGCCCGTTCCATGAGACGCAGGTGGAAGGCAGGGTCGCGATCGACAGCTTCGACGGACCCACCGCGTTCGCAGCCGAGCACGATCCCGGGTCTTTTGTGGCGGCACCCATCATCGATAACGCGGGCGGCCGTGGTCGTGGGGGAGCGGCGCTGCTCGCCTTCCATCTGAACCCGACACCAAAGCCGCCGGTGTGGTGCGCGCTCGTTGACCGAACGAAGCGAGACCTCTCCGCGAACAAGGGAGTGTCGTTCTGGCTCAGGGGCGACGGCGAGTATCGGGTTTGGTTCCAGATCCGCGATCTGAATCCGGCCTCGGCGGATGAAGGTACGGAAGCGTGGTTCGCCTCAGTGCGAACCTCGGAGGCTTGGACCCTTCACAATATTTCCTTCGCCTCGCTCCGCAGCATCAACAAGACATCGGATGGCTCGTTCGACCCAGGGCAGATCGCGCACATTGTGTTCGTCATCGACCACGGCGCCATGCCCTTCGGGAGCCGCGGCAAGGTCTGGATCGACGACTTGAAGGCCTACTGAGGCCGGGGCGGTGTGCCCTTGGGCTTACGGGCGAGGGCGCGGTAGTACTCCTCGACCATGGCGCGATATCCGGGCGGCAGTTCCTCGGATCCTTTGAGCTGCAACTCCGGGCGCTTGCCATCGGCCTCGCGGCGAAGGACGTACTCGAGCATCTTGATGTCATCCGCAACCTGCCCTGCGAGTTCGGCGAGGCCTAAGGGATCCTTGAAATTGTGATCGGTGGCGAGGCCTTGAAGTCGGCGTGAGAGAGCCGCGGCCTGGGGCGAGGAAATACCGCTGGCCTCGAGCGCGCGACGGAAGGCCTCGGCGTCTCGGGCCCGCTGGGTGATTTCACCGCGAAGCTGCCGCGTCTCCTCGGCACCCAGACGCCCGCGTCCACCCCCGCCACCGCCACCGGGCCGGCCGCCATTCACCGATGACCCGCCCACTCCGCCCTGGCCCTGTGCGCCACCGCCCGCCGCCTGGCCTTCGCCACCCTCCTGCCCGCTCTGCGAAGACCCTTCTCCCGATTGCCCCGGGGCCTTGCCGCTCTCACCGCCTTGCGACTCGCCGGGTTGCCCCGCAGACGAGGGTGCTTCAGCCCGCGCGCGAAGGCGCTCCTTCATGGAATCGAGACCTTGCGCCAACTCTCGGGCCCGGTCGAGAGCATCGGCGCGCTTCGTCTCGGGCGCCGATGCCCTCGATTTCGACGCGCCGCGGATTTGCCCCGCGAGATTGTCGATCGATTGACCGATGTCACTCTCGAGGGCTTCGGCATTCGGGTCGGCGGCGCGATCGACGAGGCCCTTGGTGTACCGGATCTTTTCCTTGAGTTTGGAATCGCGGATGCCATTCGCCGCTTCCTGGAGTTTTCTCGACGCTTCCTTCTGTTCGCGGCGGGCTTCGCGCGCGACCTTGTCGAGCCGCGACTCGAGGTCGGCGACCTCAGAGGCGAGCGCATCCTTTCTTTCGCGAACGCGGTCCGCCCTGGAAGGGCTACCGGGTGATTGCGAGGAGGCTCCGGAGCCGCCGCTCCCTTTAGCCGAGTCCGCGAGATCGCGCATGTCGCCCTTGATCTGCTCCTGCGCGCGCTTCAAAGCTTCAGCCTTCTCGGCGAATCCATCGAGATCGCGATCGAGACGAGACGACCGCTCCTGATCGAGCAGGCGACGCGCCTCCCGCAGACGGTCGAGAGGAGAGGCGCCCGTGGATGGCGCGCCCTGCGACTGGCCACGAGCCGCACTCGCCTGTTGCCGCATGGCGGTCGCGGCTTCGCGCAAACGCCGGGCGGATTCCTCGAGGCCCGCGGAAGGGTTCTCGCGGGTGAGCTTCTCGAGCTTGCGGCCGAGTTCCTCCGCTTCATCGGCAAGCTGACGCTGAGACGCGCCGCCGCCACCCCCGCCCTGATTCGGCGCGCGCGCCGAGCGTTGTTGGCGCAGTCGCTCGTTTTCCTGTTCCTGGCGACGGGCGAGTTCCTGAAGGCGGGAAAGGGCTTCGTCGACCTGTTCGTCGCGCTGCGCCTGAGCACCGCTTTGAAGCGTCTCGTACTGGTTTCGCAGCTTGTCGAGGTCGAGCTCGTAGAGGTCGGCGAGTTCCTCCGCGGACGAATTCGATCCGCCTCCTCCGCCCCCTCCTCCACCTCCGAAGGACACCTGGACGTCGCGGAACGATGCCTCGGCCCGCTGCAGATGCGCGAGTGCGGACTGTTCGATTGGAAGCGCGGTCTTGGGGCGCGGAGCCTTGAGTTCGGTCTCAGCGAGACTCATCTTCTCAATCGCCGCTCGCAGTTCATCCGCGGTACCGTGCATCGGCGAGCCGTCTGGAAGCGCCCCTCGCGACATCATCCGGGTGAGAAGCTCCTCAACCTGCCCCTTCAGCCGCTCCTGGACGAGGGCCACCGTCTGCGCGTCCTGAGCCAGGCTCTTGGCGTCCCGCGCGTTTGTGGCTTGCTCTCGAATGAGCCGAAACGTTGCAGCGATGATCTGGCGCTGCTGCTGAGAGAGGGACCCGCCGTCCTCGCCTCCGCCCTCGCCACCACCCGCCTGCTCGGCCTGTCGGAAATCGCGGCGGTAGGGACGCGCCTCGAGGAAGTAGATGTCTGTCGTGGTTTGCTTTGCCGGAGCGCCCACATCGGTCGCTCGGGCGTAATACGAAATGAAGTCTCCGGGCTTGAGAGAAAACTCTTCGAGGAAGAAGGTGTGGCTCGCGACGATCTCTTTCAAAACCGGCGCCAGGTGCAGGGGCATCACCTTCTCTTCGCCCCCGTTGACGGAGTACACGAGGTCCACTTTCGAAACGCCGAAGT
>JAYUUU010000202.1:0-3926 GCA_043754395.1 Vicinamibacteria bacterium | reverse complement strand
GGATCTCGATCAGACGGTGCGCGTGAGCGACTTCGCGGCGAAACTCCGGGCCCGTCCCCTCGCGGCGGCGGCCCTCCTGATTCTGGCGGCGCATGCTCTCGCGGCCGTGGTTCTCGGCACGAGTCCAATGGGCTCACTCGCGTCGAACACGCTGCAGGCCGCGGCGTCGGTCACCGCGGCCCTTGCCGCCTTGGGCGCCTCACGGCGCTCCACCGGTCTCGCGCGTCGTTTCTGGGTGCTCGTGGCCATCGCATTCGTCATCTGGACCCTCGGCCAGACGTGGTACACCTACCACGAGAACTGGGTCGGACAGCGTGTGCCGCAGCCCTCGTGGTCGCACTTCTTCTTCCGTCTGTACGGCGCGCCCCTTGTGATGGCGCTCATGATCGCCCACGAAGACGAGCCTCTGGGCGGCCACGACTGGCAGAGGATTCTCGATGCCACCCAGGTCGGCATTCTCTTTCTGCTTTTCTACTTCGACCTCGATTTCGTCCCGGGTGGTCAGTGGCAGGGCCTGACCCTTTTCTACCTGTGGGGCTTCTTCGATCTCTCCGACCTCGAAAACTGGTCGCTGTTCGCGGCGTTCTTCATTCGCAGCCGGCGGTCGCGCCGGTCCGATGAACGAGCCGTGGCGAACTGCCTCACTCCATATCTCCTCACATATGCCTTCGGATCGAGTTTCCAGAACTACACCTTCAGCGTCCGAGTGCTGCGCTCCGGGGACTGGGCGGATCTCGTGTTCACCGTCAGTCTGGTGTTTGGAACCCTGCTCGCCGCTTTCTGGAAGGAAGGACCGGCACCGGAGGAATCCGGCGAGCGCCTGGAGACGGTGAGCTGGGCGCCAGCGCTTCTTCCCCTCATTACCCTGGGGCTCGCGATGCCCATGGCGCGGAGCGAACCCGGGGTCGCCTTTGTCGCGGTGTTCGGTTCGGTCGCGTGTTTCGGAGCGCGCCTTCTCATCACTCTGTACCGGCGAAGGGCGCTCATGGCGACCCTTCAGGAAACCGAGTTCCGGTACGCGGGCCTGCTGACCCTCGCCCCGGATGCCATTTTCGTGCACACCGCAGGCCGAATCACGTACGCGAACCCAGCCACGGCCCGCATTCTGGGGGTCGAGAGCGCCGCGGACGTGGTGGGCCGCAATGTGCTCGACTTTGCCCCGCCCGAACTGCGGGACGAATATGCCGAACGCGCGGCGGGGAAGGGCGAAGGCGATCGAGGCCTGGTCGTGGTTCGCCCCGACGGCTCGCGCGTTCACCTGGAGGCGATCGGGATGCGGGTCGATGCGTCTTTGGACCTGGGCGCCCCGCAGACGCGGCTGGTGATCGCGCGCGACATCACCGATCGCAAACGATCCGAAGCCGAACGCGAGGCCCTCATTCACGCCCTCGAGGCGAAAAACGCCGAGCTCGAACGATTCACCTACACCGCCTCGCACGATCTTCGGAGCCCGCTCGTGACCATCGGGTCCTATCTGAGCCACGTCGAAGACGCCGCGGAGCGAGGCGACTTGAGGGCCCTGCGTGACGACATCGACCGAATCCGCCGCGCCGCCGTGAAGATGGACCTTCTGCTCAAGGACCTCTTGGAGTTGTCGAGGATCGGACACGTAATGGGCCCGACCGAGGCCGTTTCGCTCGACGAACTCGCGCGCGAGGCGGCCGAGCTCGTTCGCGGGCGGCTCGCGGCCCGGGGGATAGGGATCGAGATCCAAAGCGGCCTTCCCATCGTTCAGGGCGATCGCGGTCGCCTTCTCGAGGTTCTACAGAACCTTCTCGACAACGCGGCGAAGTTCATGGGCGACCAGGTGGCGCCTCGCGTCGAGATCGGAGCACGGCGCGAGAATGGAGAAACGATCGCCTTCGTCCGGGACAACGGCATGGGCATCGAGCCCCAGCATCACGAGAGGGTGTTCGGCCTTTTCGACAAGCTTGATCCAAAGGCGGATGGCACGGGCGTCGGCCTGGCCCTCGCGAAACGCATCGTCGAACTGCACAAGGGCCGCATCTGGGTCGAGTCCCGCGGCGCCGGGACGGGATCGACCTTCTGCTTCACGCTGCCGCCGCCGACCTAGCAGCTAGACTTCCTCGTACTATGCCCCTCGTTTCCGGCGCCCGGCTCGGACCGTATGAGATCCGCGGCGCGGTGGGCGCTGGAGGCATGGGCGAGGTTTATCGCGCTCACGATCCGAGGCTCGGGCGGGACGTGGCCCTAAAGCTCCTTCCCGACTCGATGGCGGCGGATCCCGAGGGGCTGGCGCGGTTTACGCGAGAGGCCCGCGCCGTGGCGGCGCTCAACCATCCTCACATCGTCACCATCTTCTCCACCGAGGAGATAGACGGCGTTCGCTTCATGACCATGGAGCTGATCGAGGGCCGCACTCTGGATCGGGTCATTCCGCAGAGCGGCCTTTCCCTCTCCCAGTTCTTCGACGTTTCGATAGCACTCGCCGACGCTTTGTCCGCGGCCCACCAGAAACAGATCACCCACCGCGACTTGAAGCCTGCAAACGTGATGGTGACGGACGCGGGTCGCGTGAAGGTCCTCGACTTCGGACTCGCGCGCGGGGGCGAAGGCGCCGCTTCGGGCGCTTCGAGCTTCGAAGAAGAGGCGACGCGACAAAAGCTTACCCAGGCTGGGACCATCCTCGGCACCATGCCGTACATGTCGCCGGAGCAGATCGAAGCGAAGCCGCTCGACGGACGCAGCGACATCTTTTCGCTCGGCATCGTCATGTACGAGATGGCCACAGGCGGGAGGCCATTCCGCGGCGATTCGTCCCCCGCCCTCATGTCGTCCATCATGCGCGAGCATCCAAAGCCCGCCGCCGAACTACGCCCGGATCTCCCTTCCGACGTGTCCCGTCTTGTCGCGAAGTGCCTGGAGAAACATCCGCGTGACCGCATGCAGACCGCCCAGGAGATTCTCCTCGAGCTCAAAGCGCTGCGCCGCGCCTGGGAATCCGGTTCGGCCGCGGCCAGGCCGCACATAGCGCCCGCGCCACGTCCGTTCGTGGCACGCTCCAGCAACTTCCGGGTCGCCGTGCTGCCCTTCGTGTCTCGCTCTGCGGGCGGCGATGCCGAAGCACTCGCCGACGGGCTGACCGACGACATCACTGCCGGCCTCGCCCGGTTCCCCTATCTTCGCGTGGTCTCGCGGCCGGATGCGGAAAGGCTCAAGGGACAGGCGCCAGACGCGCGAGCCGGGGCGGCGCTTGGGGCCCGTTACCTGCTCGACGGCACGGTGCGGACATCCGGAGGGTCGGTGCGGGTGAGCGTACGGCTCGTGGACGCGGAGACCGGCGCGCACATGTGGGCGGATACGTTCGATCGCTCTCTTGGGAGCGCCGGTGTTTTCGAACTTCAAGACGATCTCACGAGCCGTGTCGTCGCGACGGTAGGGGATTCATATGGAGTGCTGGTGCGTTCGATGGCGACGACCCTCAAGGAGCGCCCTACGGAAGAGTTGAGCGCCGATGAACTGGTTCTGCGCTACTACGCCTACACCCAGACCTTCCGCCCTGATGAGCATTTACGGCTGCGCGCTGCCTTCGAGCGGGCGCTCATCGACGAGCCGTCCCACGCTCCTGCCTGGGCCTGTCTGTCGATCCTCTACGAACAGGAGTTCGCGATTGGCGTAAACCCGCTGCCGGATGCTCTGGCCCGCACCCGGCAGGCCGCCGAACGGTCGATCGAGAGCGACGCATCGTGCCAGACCGGGTGGCGTTGTATCGCCGCCGCGCATTTCTTCGACCGTGACCTCACCGGACTGAGGATGGCGGCTGAGCGCGCGATGCAGATCAATCCGCTCAACACCGGGACCGTTGCGTTTGTGGCCGGGCTGCTCGCCTTCGCGGGCGATTGGGACATCGGAGTTCCCATCGTCCGTCGCTGCATGGACCTCAATCCCCAGCACCCGGGCTGGTT